>PAOL01000001.1 GCA_002708475.1 Oleispira sp.
CCTTATCTCAACTCAACCACAACTTCCCGAAGGCCGTTCTGTCTGAGCAGGCGGCGAATAATACGCTTATCCACAGCCCCGTCAACTGCTTTCTGGGAATTTATGACAAATGAATGAAATAAACTGAAAAATCATCNAANAAGCTTAANAATNGTACAGANCNNANCTGGAATTCAAAGAATAGAAGGGATTTGAACAGATTCAAGGCTATTCGAGATAAAAGATTAAATAGATAGAATGCCATTTACTGACAATCGTTAAATCTAACANTCTATTACTTTCGTAAAAGCCTGCTTTCTATATAATGGCAACAATTCTTAATTAGTTAGTCATATTTTACAAGAGAGCAAATAATGTCTGATAGTACAGCCAAGCCAAAAGCCGTTGTCATCTACTCCGGTGGCATGGATTCTTTCACTATCCTTAATAAAGCCAAAGCAGAAGGTTATGACCTATACGCTTTGACCTTTGATTATGGTCAAAAGCACGACAAAGAAATTCAATTTGCCAGCAACGTCTGCAAAGAACTGGATATCAAACATAAAATTATTGATATCACAGCAATCAACCAGCTATTGCAAAGCTCCTCATTAACCTCGGATATTGAAATCCCAGAAGGTCACTACGAAGCAGCNAATATGAAATCCACGGTTGTTCCNAACAGAAATATGATCTTACTATCACTTGCTATCGGCTACGCAGTAGATATNAAAGCAAGCAAAGTATTCTACGGTGCTCACTCTGGTGACCATGCAATTTACCCAGACTGCCGTCCAGATTTTGTTCACGCAATGAACAAGGTAGCAAAACTAGCTAATTACGAACCCGTCGATATTGTGACTCCTTATCTTAATACCGATAAAGCTGATATTTTAGCTGATGGTATAAAGATGGGATTAGACTACGGAAAATCTTGGACCTGTTATAATGGCCGAGAGAAAGCTTGCGGTAAATGCGGCTCTTGTGTCGAACGCTTAGAAGCATTCGAATTAAACAATGCCACAGACCCTCTGAGCTATGAAGTTTAATCGCCATCAATTTAATTAAGTTTATAAAGCATAATGACGAAGACATACCGCGTAAAAGAAATTTTTTATACCCTACAAGGTGAGGGCGCTCAAGCTGGGCGCCCTTCTGTTTTCTGTCGTTTCAGTAAATGTAATCTATGGAATGGTAAAGAGGAATCACGTTCACAATCTGTATGCGATTTCTGCGATACCGATTTTATAGGTACCGACGGTGAAAATGGTGGGGTTTATTCTGCTCAAGAATTAGTGCAATTGATCTCATCCTTGTGGCCAGGCAACCCAAGCCCACAAACAAAAGATAAAAATCAAGGAACACCTTATATAGTATGCACTGGTGGCGAACCACTATTGCAACTCGATGAACCTCTAATCGAAGTTATGCATCACTATGGTTTTGAAGTCGCCGTCGAAACAAACGGAACCCTTCCTGCACCAGAAGGTTTAGACTGGATCTGTCTTAGCCCGAAAGCTGATGCAGAATTATCATTGATAGAATGTGATGAATTAAAACTGGTATATCCTCAACCTCTTGCCATGCCAGAGTTCTTCGAGCATGTTCAAGCANCTCACCGCTACCTTCAGCCCATGGCCGATGCATCTCTTGATTATATTGTATCNGATGCTCATGAGGGCTTATCCCAAAGTAATACCCAAAAGGCAACTAACTACTGTCTCAAACACCCAAAGTGGAAGCTAAGCCTTCAAACACATAAAATGTTGGGAATAGAGTAATAAGACTACAATGAAATCTATCATTTTTTACATCAGCATTATTGGTTGTTTACTATCCACAACGGCCTGCTTGAATGGAGAAAATGCAATTCTCGAATCCCATATTCAAAAAGAGCCGTCCCTACCAGCACATCATATTGGTAATAAATTTCGTAACCCTTACTTACCATCCGACTATCAGCCAAGCTTCATTGCTTTTTTAAAAGCCCGATTATTTGATGATATGACATGGCCTGATGAGCCCGAAAACTATAAGGAGTACTGGCAAGCTGCTAATTTAGAAAGAATCCACAACCCAGACTTTAATAAAGCGCAAGCAACGTTAATCGGTCNCTCTACCGTATTATTACAATATAAAGGCATTAATATACTCACCGACCCTATTTTTTCAGAGCGCTCTTCTTTCTCACAAAATATTGGGCCGAAACGCTATACACCACCTGCGCTATCAATTGATCAGTTACCCAAAATAGACATCATAGTAATCTCACACAATCACTATGATCATCTAGATACAACTTCTGTAAAAGGACTTACTAGCTCAAAATTTATAACCAGTATTAATGGTGAACAGCCTCTTTGGTTAGTGCCATTGGGATTAAAAAAATGGTTCTCTCAATTTGAAGTTACTAACATTAAAGAAATGGACTGGTGGCAAGAACATACACTAAATGGACTAACCATTCAGGCACAACCTAGCCAACATTGGTCACGCAGAAGTCTTTTTGATACCAATCAAAGTCTATGGGCATCATGGGCATTTACTTGGTCAGAAAAGGATACTGACAGTAAAGGCTTTACCGCCTGGTTTGGTGGAGATACTGGCTACAANCCTTATCAGTTTAAAGAGATTGGCCTAGCATTAGGAGAAGTTGATTTAGCCATGATTCCAATTGGTGCTTATGAACCTAGGTGGTTTATGAAAACTCAACATGTAAACCCATCAGACGCAGTTAAAATCTTCAAGGATATTAACGCAAAATCAGCTTTTGGTATTCACTGGAATACCTTTGTACTAACCGCTGAAGCCGTCGATGAACCGCCAAAAGCCTTAGAAAAGGCTCTACAAAAAAATGGTATTAATGCAGAGCAATTTCAGGCAATCAATATTGGCAGCACTTGGGCAAACTAGCTTGTGATTAAATAAATGCTAATTAAACGCTAGCTGAAGGTCTAGCACTGACTAATTTATACCAACGCGCTAGATGAGGATGCTTTTCCTCATCAATACGACGCTTAATGACCTTAGCGAAATCAATAGCACATAGCGCCGTAATATCAGCCACACTAAATTCATCTCCAGCTACATATTCTGTTTGCGCTAAGCGCTTATCCAACTTATAGAATTCTTTATCAGAGTTTTCAGCACTGACTTCAGAAAACTCAGAAACCTGATTCACCACAGCCTTCCACATAGGGTTGCCATGCTGAAATGAAAGGGCAATAGAATTATATAGGCCAAGCTCTATTCGTCTATTCCACATTTCAATCAAGGCTTTTGATTTTGGATCCTTACCCATCAAAGGCGGATTAGGATATAACTCTTCAAAATAACGGCTAATAGCCATCGACTCTGAAATTATTTCGCCATCCTCAAGCTCTAGAGCCGGCAAACCACCATAGGGATTTATTTTAAGAAACTCCCTACCAAAAGTTTCCCCTTTAGCAATATCAACATTAATGACTTCTATGCCAACATCTGCATAAGAAAGCCCTTTTTCAGCTAAGAACATGCGAACACGCCTAGGATTAGGAGCCATTTTAAAGTCGTATAATTTCATTGCTATTGCCCTTTATTATATTGTTATTTTAAAACTAAGTAGAAAGTATCGCCTTTAATCGGAATGAGCAACAACAATTCATACCCTGCTATACGTAATAACTCAGTTATGGTACAAATGTACAACTTAAATATTTACCACTAAAACAATAATAAAAATGACAATACAAAATTCTCTTTCAGCAGAGTACTTTACTCAATTGAGTCAGGCGCTAGGCCAAGCTGGAGCCAATAGACCAACCCTGGTTGTNGATAAGCAACGNCTNGATGAAAATCTCGATGCTCTGCTATCAGTCATAGAGACTGGGTTGGACTATCGCATTGTGGCAAAATCATTACCCTCAGTTCCATTGCTAAAGTACATCATGCAAAAGACTGGCAGTAATCGTTTAATGAGTTTTCATTTGCCTTTTTTACAACACGTCGTTAAATATTTACCACAAACAGATATTTTAATTGGCAAACCAATGCCCATTGCAGCGACTCGTCAATTTTATCAGTGGTATCAATCCCTCACGGATTCACCATTCAGCCCTACAAAGCAGCTTCACTGGCTTGTAGATAGTCTTGAGCGTTTGAAACAATATCAAAATTTAGCGAAAGAACTCAATTGTTCCTTAAATATCAGTTTAGAGCTGGATATTGGTTTACACCGTGGTGGGTTTAATGCGGATAGCCCTAAAGCGCGTACTGAGTTTAATCAAACCTTAGAACTATTAAAGGATGATGAAAATTTAACCCTGACAGGGCTAATGGGCTACGAGGCTCACATCTGCAAAATACCTAAACTTATTGGTGGAACAGAAGAAGCATTCAAACAGTCTATGAAGTCTTATCAAGCATGCCTTGATCAAGTTATTGATGTATTTGGACAAGATTTCTGTAATTCTTTAATCCTCAATGCAGGAGGTAGTAGCACCTACCCTCTTTATAACAGGTCTGATGAACAATCAAAGTTTATTACGGAGATAGCAACGGCTTCAGCATTGGTAAAACCTACTGATTTCGACACTCAAACCTTAACTCATCATAAGCCAGCCTGCTTTATTGCTACACCTGTTTTAAAACTGGTAGATAAACCTGAAATTCCCATGCTAAAAGGGCTGTCTAAATTTCTACAAACATTAGGCCTATTACCTAAAAAGGCCTGTTTTATTTATGGTGGCAACTGGCTTGCATCTCCCTGCTTTCCAACAGATAGCAAACGGTCAAAAATTTTTGGACACTCTAGTAATCAAGAAATGTATGAACTTAAAAATGATCACTCTTTGAAGGTAGATGATTATTTCTTTTTTCGCCCAACACAAAGCGAGGCCGTCTTCTTACAGCTTGGTAACATTGCGGTTTATGAGAAAAATAAAATCATTGACTGGTGGCCTGTTTTTCACGACGAAACCCATGACAAAATTACCGGTGAGAAAAATCAGGGGATTAAAGGAGATAGTATTATATGATTTTGCTTATTCTTTACCTGCTCATTCCTGCATTAATCATCATTGCCTGCCAACGATTATCGATATTCGATAAAGTCGGTGTTGTCGTTTTATCTTTCGGACTAGGTATCGCTATTGCGGCAGGCATAGATTTATCTACATTTTTCCAAGCAGAAACAATTGATACAGTACAAACAAATGTTTCAAAAGTAAGCATCGCCATTGCCCTGCCACTGCTACTGTTTTCTATCCATGTCAAAAGTGCCTTAAACATGGCAGGCGATACTTTAAAGGGAATGGNGCTAGCACTNTTATCAGTTATGNTAATTAGTACAATTGGAGCGATTATTTTCAACGATCAAGTCGCTGATGNATGGCAAGTTGCTGGCATGTCAGTTGGTGCTTATACNGGTGGNGGCCCCAATATGGCAGCGATANAAACAGCNATTGACGGTAAAGAATCGATTTTCATCACAATGGTGACTTACGATATTTTATTCTCTGCAATGTACCTTATCTTTGTTATGGCTTTCGGCCAGAAAATATTTGGTTTGTTTCTAAATAAATACCAACCTAAAAATGCACAGGGTGATATCGATTATGCAGGCATGGAGCATATGGCTGATGAAACAGCCCATGGCTATAAGAAACTACTAAACATATCACTTGCACCTCAAACACTGGCCGCATTGTTGTCTTCTGGAATAGTCGTTGGCCTGGCACTGTTTATCGCCAGTTTAGTGCCAAAAACTTATGAATCTACCACCACTATTATCGGCATNACCAGCTTAGGTTTAGCAGCGTCTTTTATNCCGAAAATCCGTAATCTAGCCAATAGCTTTCAGTTAGGTATGTATTTGATTTTAGTCTTCTGCTTTACCATGGGTACCATGACGGATACGGGGATTTTCACAAACATCGACTTAGGGCTGGCAAGTTATATTAGCTTTATTCTTATTGGCTCANTTATCATGCAAGCACTCCTATGCAAATTATTTAAAATCGATACAGATACATTTTTAATTACTTCATCTGCAGCGATTATGTCAGTACCTTTTATTCCAGTAGTTGCAGGGGCCTTAAANAATCGTGAAATTTTATTACCAGGTTTTGCGGCTGCAATTATGGGCTATGCCGTGGGNAATTATTTAGGAATTATCGTAGCAANTCTAAGTCGGNTCTTAACAGGAGCATAGCTTTTCGAAGGNATAAAAAAGCCGCAAGCGATCAATCGGTTGCGGCTTTTTTTATTTTGACTTCAACTATTTAGCTCCGTCTATTTGGCTTCTAAGATAGCCACAACTCCTTGGCCACCAGCAGCACAGATAGAAATCAAGCCACGACCTTCGCCTTTCTCTTCTAACATCTTCGCTAAAGATGAAACGATACGACCTCCCGTTGCTGCAAATGGGTGACCCGTTGCAATAGAAGAACCATTTACATTCAATTTACTACGATCAATTGACCCCAGAGCCGCATCACGCCCTAGCTTTTCCTTACAGAAAGTTTCGTCNTCCCACGCTTTAAGTGTTGACGCAACAACACCAGCAAACGCTTCGTGGATCTCATAATAATCAAAATCTTGCAGCGTTAAGCCTGCGCGATCTAACATATTTGATACNGCATAAGCAGGAGCCATCAATAAACCTTCCGCATCNTTACCAACAAAATCAACCGCAGCCGTTTCGTAGAAAGAAAGATAAGCACGCACAGGAAGATTATTTTCTTTTGCCCATTCTTCAGAAGCTAAAAGAACACAAGAAGCACCGTCAGTTAAAGCAGAAGAGTTGGCAGCGGTTAATGTACCTTTTCCTGATTTTTTATCGAAAGCAGGTTTTAGNGTCGCCATTTTTTCTAAATTAGGTTCACGAGCAAGATTGTCTTTTTCTAAACCTTGAAAAGGCGTTACCAGATCATCAAAAAAGCCACGATCATAAGCAGCTAAAAGATTTTTATGACTATTAAAACCAATTTCATCTTGCTCTTCGCGGGTAATCCCCCACTCTTTGACCGTTATTTCTGTATGTTCACCCATCGACATATTTGTACGTGGTTCACCATTGCGAGGTATTAAAGGCGCCAAATGCTTAGGACGAATTTTAGACAATAGCTTTAAACGCTGGCCCGTTGTTTTAGCACGNTTAACGTCTAANAGAATTTTNCGNANNCCNTCAGANACACNAATAGGCGCATCAGACGTCGTATCAGATCCACCCGCAATACCGCAATCGATATGACCTAAAGCAATCTTATTTGCAACCTGCATACACGCTTGTAAACCCGTACCACAAGCTTGTTGAATATCAGTAGCGGGAGTCATTNGGTTTAATGACGTACTCAANACACATTCGCGGGCAAGATTGAAATCGCGGCTGTGCTTAATCACTGAACCCGCAACTACTTCACCTATTTTTTTACCTTGCAGGTCATAACGGTTAATCAGACCGTTTAACGCCGCCGTTAGCATGTCTTGGTTAGATGCATAAGAATANGTNGTGTTTGAACGGGCGAACGGGATACGGTTACCACCAATAATGGCTACGCGACGAATTTGCTGAGTCATGTTTTGTTCCTATCAAGTTAAGGCTCTTAAATACTTTCAAACAGAAATAGACCCTGAGTCTACATGTTAGATACATTCTAACATTGGCTGAAGTGACGCTATAAGCATTCAAGCGGTCAATTAATTGTTGTAGGATAGCTGGTCTAATCTGTTTATATACACCTAATACAATAAATATCTAGAAAATGGGAAGCGAAATCATGGGCAATTTTTACGAAAGCATGTTGAATTCAGGCTTAGGTCGTAAAGTGTTAAGTACTGTTGGTCTACCAACACCTATTGAACTTAAGCGCTATAGCGCAAGCCAAGCGACCTTTCTAGAAGGCAATGTATTAATTGGCACAGCAAGCAATGGCGAGCTAATTTCCGATGTCGTACGTAATTTAGGCGACTGTGACGCGAATATATTTTTCCCATCTGCAGCCCATACCGCTAATGAAATTGTCAAAGCGGGTGCTGAGCATTCTGTAAAAGTAACACAAGTAGAATGCGCTAAAGGCATGCAGGAAAAATTNAACGTCGTTATTTTTGATGCATCNGGCATCGNAAATGGTGAAGGCTTATCTCAGCTTTACACCTTCTTTAATCCAATTATGCGCAGCCTCACGNCCAANNCACGAGTNATCGTNCTGGGNCGNCCNCACATGAAAGCTGNAAATGGTGAAAAAGCGGCNGCAATGCGTGCACTGGAAGGNTTNACNCGCTCNGTTTCAAAAGAAATTGGCAAAAAAAGCTCTACTTCCCAAGTTGTTTACATTGAAGAAGGCGCAGAAAAACAAATAGATTCAACNATCCGTTTCTTAGCNTCTGCTAAATCAGCCTATGTTGCAGGACAAGTAATTCATGTACGTAAANGTGAAGTAGTTGCATANCCANAGTGGCACAAACCATTGGCGGGTAAAGTCGCTTTAGTTACTGGTGCTTCACGCGGNATTGGNGANTCNATCGCTCGAACNCTATCTCGTGATGGNGCAACCGTTCTTGGTTTAGATATTCCACCCGCTGAAACAGATTTAAATACAGTGATGGCAGAAATTGGTGGCGAATCATTATTAGCCGATATCTCATCTAAGGAAGCCCCTGCACTCATTGCTACCAAATTAAAGGAAATGGGCGGTGCCGACATTGTTGTTCATAACGCAGGNATCACTCGTGATAANACATTAGCGAATATGCCTCAACACTGGTGGGATATGACCATCGCTATCAACTTGTCAGCAGAAGAGCACATCAATAANGAGTTATTTGCTAGTAATACGATAAATAAAGGCGGCAGTATTATATGNGTATCATCGATGAATGGTATTGCCGGACAAATGGGGCAGACTAACTATGCAGCGTCTAAAGCCGGTGTCATCGGTTATGTTCAATACATGGCGGATGAGTTAGCTGAAAAGAACATTACGATTAATGCCGTCGCTCCTGGTTTTATCGAAACAGCAATGACAGATGCGGTTCCTTTTATGACTCGTGAAATTGGTCGTCGCTTAAACTCACTATCCCAAGGCGGCAAGCCCGTTGATGTTGCTGAAACCATTGCCTTCTTCGCTAACCCAGCATCATCTGGAGTGACAGGAAACATAGTTCGCGTGTGCGGGCAGTCATTGGTTGGCGCTTAATAGACTAATCATCTGATGAACTAAGCTAAATAGGCTTAGTTCATCATGCTTTTTTCATAACTCCTACTTCATTTCCTANGCTAAATCCCTTTATCAGCAGTAATCTTAAAGCAATAGCTAAATAATGTTCTAGACTTAGACAGTATGTGCAATTTCATTTACTGANATAGAGCTTGGCATGAGTCATAAACCCCTCCGTTTTTTTTAAAAAACATTTTTGGTATTAATTCCGATTATTTACTGTTCCACCAGTCATAGCCAAACATTAAGAGTTGGCACAACGTTATGGCCTGGTTATGAGCCATTTTATCTTGCTAAGGAAATCAAAGCTTATAAAAGTGATATTCGCATGATTACCTACCCTTCTACTAGCGAAGTACTTAGAGCATTTAAAAGTAGAACACTAGAAGCCGCTGCTTTAACACTCGATGAAGTCTTATTTTTAGTCGAATCCAATATTCCTATCGAAATCATCCTAATTTGCGACATATCAGAAGGTGCCGATGTCATTATGGGCCGACCTGAATTAAAAAACATGCAAGGACTTATCGGCGCAAGCATTGCTGTTGAAAGCACGGCCGTTGGCGCTTATACGTTGAGTAGAGCATTAGAACTTCATAACATTGGTATCGATCAAATATCGCTAGTCAACGTTGAACATAGCGATCATAAAAATACTTATAANCAAGGNNTNACTGATGCNGTNGTNACNTACGAACCCGTNCGNACACANCTNCTNANTGAAGGTGCAATAGANNTNTTTAATTCAAAAGAAATCCCAGGAGAAATTGTTGATGTATTAGTCGTGCACAAAAGTACCCTAGATACACACCAAACTGAACTCTACGACATTGTAGAAGGTTGGTTTACGGCACTCAATTATTTAAATGACCAGCCAGCAATATCTTACAAATTTATCGCATCACGAATGAAATTATCAATTGAAGGAGCTAAAGATAGTTATTTTGGACTAACGCTGCCATCACTTAGCAAAAACAAAGAATTCTTATCAGGGAGTTCCGCTTTACTCAAACAGACACTAAAAAATTTAAACAAACATATGATACACAGTAAATTGATTAACTCAGACAGAGCTTCAAAAACTGTCCTTAACCCATCATTTTTGCCGTAAANCATTATGTCTTTAAGAATACTTATTCCTACACTTTTAGTCTTATTTTCCCTACTAACAACACTTACGGGATATTTGGCGATACATAAAGACTTATCAGATTCGATTGAAAAAGACTCACTGCTTTATATGAATATTGAATTAAGCAAACTGCAATCCTTGCTTACACCGATGCTCACCCAAAAAGATATGAGCGCAATTAAATCATTACATGCATTCAAAGCGACTGAACTCGACAATAATGCAATGGTTATTGTTAACGAAAAAGGCATTATTACTGCCTCCAATAGCCAGCAAGATTTATTAAATCCCTGGCAAGAGAGCCGACAAAATATTCAACCAGATCTTGTACAGAAAGCAATTACATTTAATCAAAGCCATACTCAATTTTCTGGAAATAGAAAGCTACTAAACGGCTATATTGATCTGTGCGTTCGAGACTTGTCAAAAGGTTTAAGGAATTCATCATGCGGTTTTTTATACTATCAAATTGATGTTGGACTAAAACAAGAGGAAGCAAGTTCTTGGCTTATAAAACAAGCCATGTACATTGCGATAGGAAGTGGATTAGCCGCACTGTTACTAATGTTCATTCTAAATATTTTGGTAACCAAGCGTGTATTAAAAATTCAAACAGCTCTAGACCTTTGGTCTAATGGTGATCGAGATGCAAAAATATCACTAAAAGGTAACGATGAATTAAGTCATATTGGTACAATAATTAACTCACTAGTAAAACAATTCTCTGAAGATGAAGAAGCACTAATATTTAATCAGCAAGTTAATAATGCCATTATACACAGCGCAAATTACAGCATTATTGCAACAGATATTGACGGAATAATTACCACTTTCAATTCAAGTGCAGAAAAACTATTAGGTTATAAAAGTAACGAATTAATTGACAAGCAATCTCCTGATATTTTTCATGATGCTAAAGAAATTTCCTCTTACAATAAGAAACTTTCGAAGGAATTAAATACAGAAATTCCTAATGGTTTTGAAACCATGATATATAAAGCCCGAACAGGTGAACCAGAAGAAAACAACTGGACTTATATTCATAAAAATGGGAAAAAAATTCCTATTAGATTATCCNTTAATGCATTATATGACTCTCAGGGAAAAATTNATGGTTTCTTAGGTATTGCNTATGACATAAGCCAGCAANTAGAAGCNGAAGTNAANCTTGAGCAATTAGCCTATTTTGATCANCTNACTCAACTNCCAAANAGNATGCTATATACNGATCGNTTAAATCAAGCTATTNCATTCTCCGAACGCTACAANACACNNTTNACNATANTNTTCATGGANCTTGATAAGTTTAAATTCGTNAATGATAGCTATGGGCATGAAGTTGGCGATAAGCTATTAATTAAAGTAGCTGAAATTCTCGTTCAATGTGTACGAAAATCAGATACCGTAGCTCGCTTAGGTGGAGATGAATTTACCATTATTCTTCCAAATATAAACACGCCTTGTGGTCGCGACTGCGTTAGTACTATTGCTGAAAAAATCATTACTGAATTAAGCCAAGACATCATCATAGATGATCACCTAATTCAGATTGGAGCAAGTATTGGGATTGCCATTTATCCCAAACACGGTACAGACGCCACGACATTGAATAAGCATGCCGATATTGCCATGTATCAAGCGAAATCACATGGGCGCGGGCAATATTATTTCTATGATTCCAAGGAAGACACTACCTGTCAGAGTGAACCTGAACAAGAAAGTAATCTCGAGTAGGGTTTATTCAATACCACTATTATTGCTACAATCGTCTTTCAGAAACTTCTAAGACTGCTCTTTAGCAGAAAAAATACAGTAGCAAAACATATCTCATGGCTAAAAATAAACGCGACATCCCCAACTATCAACTTCCTATTATAGAGACTCACTTTCATTTAGATTACCTAAAAGAAGGCTCCACGGAAGAGATCCTAGAAAAAGCGCGTTCTGTAGGCATAGAACGCTTTCTTACCATTGCGGTCTCTCCCGATAATCTAGAGNAAGTAATCGCGCTGACCGAAGCTCATGACGATGTTTATGGCACATTAGGCATACATCCCCATGACGCCGAACTGTACAATGATGACGTCGAAGCCATTATTCGTAAGAACCTCGCTAGCGAAAGCCGAAGCCATAAACTGCGTGCGGTGGGTGAAATTGGTTTGGACTATTTTTACGATAACGCGGATCGTAAAATTCAACGANATGTCTTTGAACGTCAGCTACAAATCGCAGTGGACTATGAACTGCCAGTCGTTATTCATACCCGAGAAGCAGATGAAGATACCCAAGCTATTTTAGCTAACTTCGCCCCTCTAATGAAAAACAAAGGTGTTATTCACAGCTTCACCTCAGGCATGGAGCTCGCGCGTTTCTGCGTCGGGCAAGGCTTTAATCTTGGCATTAACGGCATAGTGACCTTTAATAAAGCGGATAATGTCAGGGAAGTTGTTGCTGACACCCCTATAGAAAAATTGCTACTAGAAACAGACGCGCCTTTCTTAACCCCTGTTCCTTATCGTGGTAAAGAAAATGCGCCGTGTTACTTGCCTTTTATTGCAGAAAAGATTGCGGAAGTTAAAGAAATAAGCGTCGAAGACGTTTTGGCACAATGCNATAAGAATTCAGTTGAAACTTTTTTTAGTTAGCATTCATTCATTGAGCTCAATGCCAATCACCAGAGGATCATGATCTGAAGAGCGATAGGCATCGGGCTTAGCATAATCACTATCGTATTTTAATAAAATATCCTCTACGGAATTAATAGACCAGCTATCAATACTGCGAATCAAAGGCAGCATAGCCCCATTCGCTAAAGCATGATCAAGACTCCCAAGATAACCTTGAAAGCTGTATGAAAAAATAGGAGCCTCCCTAAGATTAATCTCAGGCACTGAGTTTAAATTTTTGAAGCCTTCTTTTTCTAGCACCAATAACGGGTCTTCCTGACTGTAAGCATTTAAATCACCAACTATTAATACTGGTACTGTGTGCTCTACTTTTTTCGAAATAAAATTACTTAAAGCTTGTGCAGCCATGGTACGAACAGCATTACAGTTACCTTGGGGTGAGTTACTTGCTTCTGGCTCTGAATTACAAGGTCGACCTTTAGACTTGAAATGATTTACCGCAAGATAAAATGAGCTACCTCCTACTTCGAATCTTTGTAATAGACTAGGTCGAGTTTGATGCCTAAATTGNTTAGANTAATTCAACACNTGANCTTGNCCNNTNGGCANAAGTTTTTTATTACGNTATAAAATACCNACACTNATNTCATCGACTCCAAGCTGTTTAAGNTTAGGAACAATATATCGATATTGCTTATCGGCTGGCATCGTTTGATTCAAAGCTCGAGTTAAATCTGCAATCGCNGAATACTTTCCATAACCGTCATTTTCTAACTCCATTAATGCAATCACATCAGCATCAATCGTAGACAATGCAGTAACCAATTTTTGAGTCTGCAATACAAATTGCAAGTAAGTTCTAGATCCTCTCGACGTTGGAAACCCAACATCCTTATTTTCTAATGATTTGGGATCACCATTAAAATAATTCTCAATGTTCATAATCCCAATCACAAGATTCGCTTGATGCGAAACAACAGGCTGATTAGATCTTGGTTTCGTTTTAATTTGGATGTCACTCGCAGGACCTTCTGGAATTAATATATAGCGCCCTTTATAGCTGTGTAATATGGCAGATATTGGCCCTACTTCATCCCCTATACGTAATGGATTATCAGCCGAGAATCCATTACGTATAGGAAAAGGGATATATTCAGGAGAACGTTCAGAATAACCATCATCAACTAATAAATAATCTAATGCTTTGTCTGCAACCAACACATTTCCAGAATGAATATCTTCCGCTTTATACAACTCCGTTGGTTGATAATGTAACTGTGATGACACGGCAAACTGCCCGTGATTACCTAGACCATAACCTATTCCAAATAAATCGCTTACGATGAGTTCTTTTTTCAAACCTTGCTTCAGTAGAACNCGCATACCCTCTAATGCTTCTAATTCAGACACAGAGTTAACAGGTAATGTTATTATTTTGGCTTTAGGTATCGGTACATCATTTGCGCATACCGTTAGTGCTTTCACCCGTTTTAACTCAGTTAACCCATGATATTCTGCCACTTGAGCTAATACCCGAATGTGCTGGCCAGGTTTAATGCTTAATTTTTTATAAGAGGAACTTGGATGGAAGATAAAAATNCCATGAGATGCTTTATTCTGATGAGAAGCAACTTGAGCCTGCTGTAACCAAAAACCTTGATACTCTTTTATTTTATTAAGAGTAACAATGCCTTCAACCACTACCCACTGATCAAGAAGTGGGCTTGCCCAGTTTTCATTTTTAAATGTTTTTATAAATTTTTTATTCGACGTATTTGGATACGATGGGCCTTGAATTTCGGTAATAGAATAATAGTGTTGCGAATGGGTATCACCACAAGCACCCAGATTAATAAAATCTTGCGCCTGAGCTAGATAGGGAAAAGAGGAAAATATAAAAACGAGTAGAAAAAGTAAAGAGCGATTTGGGGTAATCATGATCGCTCCTTATTCTATATTTCGAGCCAATAGGCCTGCTAGGTTAATTAGGCTATAGGTTAGCAACGTTATAAGCCAACGGGATAAATTATCTGATCCTGAAAACCTGTCGTCACCTCAATCGTGCCAGAAAACGATTCATCTAGGTCATTGTCACCTGAGTCTACGATTAAAGGACGGCCTGCTAAAGCTGTTATTTTTGCCTTAGTTGAAATAACTTTAATATTTTCCTTGCCTAACCTTCTTAATACTTGAGCACTAAGCTGCTGATTTCCGCGGCCAATAATATGACCCTGACCACCAATAATACTGATCACAGCCTTACAAGAATACTCTTCTAAATACGCGAGAATATCCGCTTCGCTGACATCATTTTTTAACAGCTGATGATCTAAAACTGCATCAATACCTAGTAAGGTATTCTCTAAGTTTAGCTCATCCATAATGGCCAATGTCGTTTTACCCGAACCTATCAAGTAAAGAACATCGTCTTCCATATCTTGTACAATATCTGCGGCAATATCTTGTAGAACTAATTCTTCTACTTCAATACCGCCTTGCTTCACACTTTGTACAAATTGCCCAGCCTGTGGCACCCGCATTTCGCCGTATAGTTTCGCTCGTACAATGTTATTTCGAAAAGCCTCTTCATCAATATCACGAACATCATGGGGTTTAACATCAATCAATTTACCACTGGCCAATTGCGCAATCACCTCACCCGCCGCTTTCGGCGTGACTGCATACACAGCCGAGTGAATTTTAACTCCTGCGGGAATACCTAATACAGGAATATTATCAGCAACGACACTGCAAATATCTCGAGCTGTGCCATCACCTCCTGCAAATAAAATGATATCCACTTTCTCATCGAGTAATAGCTTTGCGGCCTTACACGTATCCTCTGCAGTCGTTTCCTCAATAGCAATATTATCGAGCACTTGATAATCAAAACCCATATCTGCAACCAGGTTTTCTCCCATCGACTGCGGACAGGTAATAATTTTAATTTGATCTCTTAAGCTAGTTAAAACATCCAACGCTAATCTTGTGCGATCACTGGATTTACACAAGGCTCCACGTGAAAGTGCCTCTTTGACAATCTCAGGACCATCACTGCCTTTTAAACCGACACTCCCGCCTATTCCTGCAAAAGGATTAACAATAAGACCTAGCGTTAACATTGATACCTCAAATACATTAAAGATGAAAACTTGTTAAAATCACAGCCAATCTGAAATTTTAATACCAATACCAATACGTTCTTGGTACTGGTTATAATCAATTAAACTTTCACCATAGCCATTAAAATATTGAACAAATGCTTTCATACCATTATCGATAGGGAAACTCCAATCTAAAGTGATCGAGCCAACATTATCATTCACACGTAAATTATTACGTAACGTCACGGCTATACTATGCTGATCCATTCTTCGTAAAAAGAACACATCCCCATAGCCCATAAACTTTTCAATATCAGGGTTATCATCACCTTGTACAGAATCTGGGGTTTTCTTCTTTTCTTCTGGTATGCGATACCAGGCCCTCACATTTAATATTCGGTTAGGCCAAACCTTCGCTGTCGATACAATAATGCGATTCCAGCTACGAGATAAATTACCAATCTGCCCATTAGATTGATGATTAAAAGCAACCGACATATGATCCGACCAGCTAAAGCGAGGAGTAAAATCAAATATTATTTCCGGCTCATGGTTTGTTTCTCTAAATAAAGCTGAGATATTACTATTGTAAGCCTGCCAGAAAGATTTCCCTGTATAAGCAACGGATAAATTGTTGTATTTTCCAAAAAAATCTTTCGCGACAACATATTTAACACTTAACTGAAATACAAATTCAGTTTTTTCAAAACCTCTTGTTTCTGTATTTTCTTCATCTTCAATTATGATACCTTCATAGAATTCTTCTTGTTCTTCTTGATTAATCTTACTTTGGTGAGTGAAAGGCATAAAATAATTGGGTTTATGCGGTAATAATAAATAAGGGTTTTGAGCAGCACTACGCTCAGTATTGACCTTTTCAGCTAATCCTGGATATTGATATAGAGAATCAGGGAGTTCCTCATCCGGAAAATCAGAGGATTTTTCAGGAAGAAAACTAGGGATTTGAGAGTCATCATCACTCGCATCATCAGCATAAGAAACAGAAGCAAAAAATAACATTGCCAACAGAGTTAATAAATTTGCGAACATCATTCCCCCTTGAAGGGATTATGTGAAATAAGTATTGTAAGTATAACCAATTTATCGCAAATTATATCCATGAACTATTATTTAATAAGCTTAGGAAGTAATATCAACGCTGACGAGTTTCTGCCGAAAGCATTGAATCTTATTAACAGTGATTACGACATCATTTCTTATTCACACGTGCTTCAAAACCCAGCCTGTGGAGAGTATTTTAAGTCACCGTTTCACAATCAATTACTTTTACTAAAAAGTTCACAAGAAAATAAGCAATTGAAGAAGGTTTTTGAAGAATTCGAAATTCAACTAGGGCGCGAAGGAAAATCACCCGAGCGCAAGTATAAAGACCGTACTATTGATATTGATATATTGTCACAAGCCAAAACACCGTTAGAAGCACTAGCGATACCCCTGACAGAGCCCTACAATCAAAGGCTAATGAATGATTGGCAACTACCCACCTTTTCATGAACGCCCACTAAGCTCAATGTACGAGTGCTAACTATCATTAAAAGTTTGTTCATAATGATTGGCACTGCTGCGACCACCATCAATCTTCAAAATAGATCCTGTAACCGCCTTAGCGGCTAGTAAATACTCCACCCCTTGCAGAATTGAATCATAGCCTAACTCACGCTTCAAAAGGCTTTGTGACAACACCTTTTTTTGATATTCATCAGAGTGTTCGGGTAAAAATTGAATAGGTCCAGGCTGAATAGCGTTTACTCTTATTCTCGGAGCAAAACGTTGGGCATAGCTTAAACATAAATTTTGCAAACCCGCTTTGGCAGCACAGTAGGTCGCAAATCTCTGATTAGGTTTATCTGCATAGACATCCGTCACTGCTATTATGCTAGCCCCATCACGATAATGGCTCATAAGCTGATGGGTCAGCGCGTCAACTGCCAATATATGAACGGATGTCATATCCTGCTGTAGCTGCCAACGTTCATTTAAATTTGCACTAGGGTCATCAGCCGTAAAATACGAAGCGTTATGAATAACGGCATCAATATCCCAATTAAGCTTGTGTATCTTATTAACGAGATCTTCAACTGACCTACTTGATGTTAAGTCGGCCTGAAAAGCCATATAACGAGACGCTTGAATATAGCGCTGCTGTTCAAGTTCAGGCATTTCGTTGCGCGTATTATAATGAACAATAACTCGCCAGCCTGCCGATAAGTAATGTCGAGCAAGAAATAACCCAAGACGCCTACCAGCACCTGTGATCAATATTGTTGAAGCATCCATAATTCAATCCTTATTCAACAAAACCCACTTATTACATTCGGATACTAGACTTAAATATCTATTTGACCCTTGTCTGATATTCAAAAGTAAAACTATGCTCTGTGCTCTCAAATTTTGCTTTTAAAGAACCATCAAATCGTATTTGAAAGTGTGTAACACTTTCATTGTAATCTTCAGTTAAATCAATGGTTTCTGTATACGTACTGCCATCATCAGTACTAAACCATAAATTGTCATCACCCGCTGAAGAGTCGTATTGATAAGATAGGCCGCTCGAATCTATAGATGTAAAATGAATGGGCCCTTCACCCGAGCCATTCAAATCTTTCACAAACAATTTATTATCGCTGTCTATGGTTTGGGTAATAATGGTCGAACCAGAATTCGTACTGATACTTCCTTGGTTAGTGCCGGTTACCGTATATTTCATAATAGCATTAGGAATTGCCTTGGCTGCGGTGGTTCCATGTATATCATCTGATGTCACACTAACAGAAGAGCTAATCTGAATATTAGGATCCCCTGCACAATGGTAGAAGTAGGAGTCAGGGGTAATATCTGTACTTGTAAGCGTTACACTCCCAGCACTGGAATACAATCGATAAGCAGCCCTTCCTGTATGCTCTTGCATTCGGTATTCAATAGCATGATAACCTTCAGCAAGCCTAATAGTCGTCGCGCCTTGTGGCGTTGAACTCTCACCATGTAAGTCGTAAAAAGTACTACGAACAATACCTCCTAATCTAAACTCAAGCGCATCATCGCCATTGACTCCAAATGTATAGTCATCAGTAGCAGGTACTTTTATATACCCCTCAAATATCGCTAAAAAGTTTTCATCACTTGGGTCTGTATCGTCATCATTGAATGGATTTTCATCGCCATTAATATTGCTAAAAATAGTTTGACCATCAAGCTGAGCTGAATTTTTATTATCATCAACAAAGGTTTGCATTGCAGTTTCGTTTAAAATCTTGGCATCAGCACTGCTACTAAAATAGCCGTCCGTGTTAAAGAAACGTGCCCATACACCTTCTTGGGGTGAACAGGAAGGAGATACTGACGCTACTACATCATTGTCTTCGATCGTGATCGTCGTTGAAGCTGTATTGTTTCCCTCTGCAACATCATAAAAAGTAGAAAATACTTCAATAACAATATCGTCAGATCCTACAGTAGCACTATCACCGGGAAGTAGCGTAAGAGTAATACTGTCTGAATTACTACTAACATCCAATGCATTATTATACTGACAGCTTATGAGATCCCCTACTTGAGTACAGTTTGACCAATCAGTCCCTACAGATTCTATTAAAGTGAAATCTGCTGGTACCGATACAGTTACATCAATAGGACTTGATGAGGTTGCTGTACCTTGAGGTGTATTTCTTACGCTAAAAGTAATATCTTGCGGTGCATTTTTTTCCCAAACACTTGGAACAGACAGGTCCGCTCCTGTTCCTCTAATACGGAGGTCCACTCCACATTCATCATGAGCACCATACTCAATGGTATGGCGAACAGTAGGACAAGACTCACTTCGAATTNCAATNCCCANTGNAGNGGCATCTGATGACCAAGTNCCATCNGGTGATCTNAACTGAATGGTTAAACCACCATCNTTTCCACCTTCGGCACCGATAATTTCTAATTCATGTTCACCAGCGGACAATGTCTTAACGCCAGTTAAAACATCACTGTTATTCCAATTACTTCCTCCCCACCACAAATCCTCATNCCAGCGCTCATCCATTGCGACGCCATCAATATACAAGCCTCCCCCTAAACCATAATCGGCACCATAACGCACTCCCCATACACCGTCACTTGGAACTGTAAATAATGCTGTTGAATAGGCGATAAAATCAACACTCGTACCAGGATTTGGGGCTTGGGTAGAGTTTCTTATGAGGACATATTCATCAGGATGGCTACAGCCATAGCTACTATTACTATCGTCTTGCGCATCAAACAAAGCTTTAGCACTGGCTAGGCTATCTGGATCATTAATAGAATCATCGTTATAGCGAGTGTGAAATTTGATTTTATCTAAGACATAAGTCGTCGTTGGAGGTGTACCGGCAATAGAACTGGCATTTTCATTATCGTAATAAATATATATAGATCTAGATTCATTCGCCGTGAATACGGGAAGTGTAACCCAAACTTCGGCTGTTTTTGTCGATGCGTTCCAACTATCAATAGAGAAATTAAGTGCTGTACTGTCATCACTATCAAAAACACGTAAATCATCACCACTCTCACTCCAATCATAATCGGTATTTAAATTACCACCCGATGAGCCTGTTAGTGTCAATTTTACAGAATAATTTGAGGTAGTTGTTCCGCTTGTTTCATTAATGGTAATACTCGTTCTAAAGCGCCAATCGCAAGACTGTCGAGCATATGCCTCAGTAGTAACTAAAAAGCTAAGAATAAAAAATATGGAAAAATACTTATGTAGCACAACACATCCCTACAGAGTTTTAGTCACTTTTGTAATTTAATGCCAATAAAGAAGGAAAATAAAAAGATGTTTAGTGTACCGTAATATTTTATAACAAAAAGTAAATACACGTAAAAATCATAACTTTGAATAAATATAGAAGTACCAAAATAAAAGCATCAAAACACATAGGAGTAATAACTAAGGATTCAAATACTTAGAGGATAAGAACAAAACAGGGATAAAAAAATAAAAAAAAAGCCAGCACTTAGGCTGACCTTTTAGGAATTTGCATGTCATTCAACCATTAAAATAAATGGTTGCGGGGGCCGGATTCGAACCAACGACCTTCGGGTTATGAGCCCGACGAGCTACCAGACTGCTCCACCCCGCGACATCTAGATATTTTAAAGATATCTTAAACTTACTTCTCTAAGAGAAAAGGTTGCCATTTTAATTGGTTGCGGGGGCCGGATTCGAACCAACGACCTTCGGGTTATGAGCCCGACGAGCTACCAGACTGCTCCACCCCGCGACATAGATAATTCAAAGCTTATCTTAGCTTCTTTCTACAAAGAGAAAGCCCATTAAAAATGGTTGCGGGGGCCGGATTCGAACCAACGACCTTCGGGTTATGAGCCCGACGAGCTACCAGACTGCTCCACCCCGCGACAACGTGCCGAATAGTACGCCCAGACACCCTAGGTGTCAAGCTAACATATTGTTTAACTTCATAATTTCAAGTAATTGAGACTTATTCAAAAGCGAACACAAAAAACCCACAAACAAGTACTGGCTTAGCAATTATGACAATGTTAATGTTTTGAAAGCGTCCTAAAAAGACCTAAAAAAGATAACAATAATAAAATAAAGTCAGTTAAAACCATGCAAACTAGTCAGCAACATACAATGACAGCCAGTGCTGTTAGACCACTATTGCGATTTATTGAACAACACGATATCTCTCTGAGCGATGCCCTTCATGGCAGCGACTTATCAGAAAGCACACTCAATACAGATCGCCTGACGATCAATAGCTTTGATCAAGTCATAAACAATATCTCACGGATTTGTCAGCAAGAAGATATTGGTTTTATCGCAGGGCAAGGACTCGAAATTCAATCCTTTAATTTATTAGCCTTCTTATTGAGTAGCTGTAAAACCGGCCGCGATGCTCTCGTAACTCTTCGCCGATACTACATTTTACTCAGCGATACACCAGCACCTGAAATTTTCATAACAAAAGAAGAAGTTAAAGTGCTGTATTACCTTTCTCCAGGTAATGAACTAGCCATGCGAGCCAGAGCAGAGCTAATTGCTACAGGGATTAATACATTAGGGCGCAGCTTTGGGGGAAAGGCTTATCACCCTTTAAAAATCGGCTTTAAACATGACAAGCCTTCATACCATAAAAACCTAGAAGAATACTTTGGTATTGATATTCACTACAATCAAAACCAGTGTTGGATAAGCTTCTCATCAGAACATATTGATAAGCCGCTAACAGAAACTAATCCAAACTTTTTACACGCCTTACGTAGCCAAGCAGAAATGCTAATTCCAGACTACCAACACTTAAAATCATGCAGCACAAAAGTTCGGCATGTACTGCAACAATGGCCTAACCAGCATACAGCAAACAAAGAATCTGTTGCAGAGCTTCTAAACACAAGCCCAAGAACACTAACTCGCCGTTTACGAGAAGAAAATACTCAGTTTTCTCACTTACTAAGAGAAGTAAGAATGGAGAAGGCACAGGCCAGACTGGAAAGTCACTCGATTAATATGCAAGAGCTTGCACAAGAACTAGGATTTGCAGATCGCAGAGGCTTCGAACGGGCTTTTAAACAATGGAGCAAGCTAACGCCATCGGCTTACCATAAACAATGGAAGAATAGCGCTACTGAAAGTCAGGATTTAACGCTCGTATATTAAGGCATTTAAACATTGAAGTTCTTATAAAATGAAACTTTTATAAACTGAAACTCTGAGGTCTCGATCAAAATCTTCTAACATTGGCTTAGTCGTAGCCTCATAAACTGCCACCTTACGTAACCTAGACCAAGGTGGTAGTTGATAATCAGTCTCTGCAACCAGCCAATCAGGAATAGAAGCACATTGCTGAGCAAGATCTCCAGCACTGGTTAAGTCATATAAAATATCCGCAGCGAGTAAGCAATCTAACTCTCCTGCCTCACCATCCCAAGCTGCGGTAACTGTGATATTTACTCTATTTCGAGCAGCATTACTCTGACAGGCCAATAAAGCCAACTCATCGCTATCGCAGCACAACACCGATTTAGCACCTGCTATAGCCGCCGCAATACCCACAAGACCAGAGCCACAACCAAAATCGACAACTCTCTTGCCTGCCACCAACTCTGGATTCAATAAGATATGATGCGCCAATCCTTGACCTGCCGCCCATGCAAAAGCCCAATAAGGTAACTGCTGCCAATACTTCCCAATTTGTTGCGAGTTTAAATTCAATAATGCAGAATTAGGCGCTAGCAGCTGTAATTCAATATCAAGTTCTTTTAAAGATTGCCAAACCAATTCACTGCCCGGCAAAATTTTATTTATTTCAGTAACTAAATCCATCACAAAGCATACTTCTTTTTAAATTTAATCACTTTCTTTAAATAATTTCTTGATTCGCGCTTAGGATGGTACTTCACAATATAGTGATATACCTGCTGTGAGGTCATACTGTTTATTTTCGCAATCGCTTTTTTACGATCACGATGAAAACTGCGTAATAATTGGCCCGCCCCACCGTTATAAGCCGCGATCATACAGTATTCTTGGCTTACAGAGTTGTGAATGCCACGTAAATAAATATCTCTAAGGATGGAAAGGTAGCCGCTGCCTACTTCAATATTATTGCCTGCATTAAACAAATACTGTCGCGTCGGTCTAATATCACGTTTTTTTATTCGCTGAAAATAATCTCGCCCCGCTGTATTAGGCATCACCTGCATCAAACCATAGGCGTTAGAATGACTAACTGCAAAAGGATTAAAGCTACTTTCTGTTTCTATTACCGAAAATATTAAAGCTTCATCAAGGCCATGCCTGCGGGCAGACTTTTCAACGTGAGGTAAATACTGCTGAGCAGATACTTGCTTAAATTGTTTAACCAGCGGGATATCAACCCAGTAAGTTTTATGTCCATTAACCAGCCTTGAACGTAACTTATATTTCAACAAATATTCAGCGTATTTTTCTGCACGCCAGCGATAAGCAACAACCTTTCCTTCATGGTCTTTAATTTTATTAAGTAAAAAAGGTTCGCCAGTTAAGCCCACATCTTGTGCTGTATAGATATCGACTTGCTTAGGATCGGCAGGGGTTAATAATGTAGAAATAATAGCATGAGATAACACTTCACGATGATCATCATACTTCTGGGTTTCAACCCGAATATTCCCTAAGTTGAAATCAATTTGTGCACGACTGGCATAATCATCAAGATATTTAACATAGGACTGACTGGAAGGCGCAACAAACTCATCACCCCAAAAGCTGAAGCCTTGCTCAGAGAAAAACTCTATTTCTAATAGCATCGCCTGTACATCATCAGACAAATCAATAAAGTTTTCAGGTAAAGCGGTACGACCAGACAAAGAAAGCAGGAGTAAAAGGGGAAAAATAGCAGTATTTAAAAATAAAGTTTTCAAACGAAAAATGCCTCCAAGAGGAGGCATCATACTGAATAAATACAAACTTGTCAGCTTAGCGCTTAGCTTCGCGTCGCACTGCAGAAGTCGTGAATTCTTTCTTAGAATACTCAACACTAAAATCATAGCTAGAAGAGCGATCATTATCGATGCCCTCTACAAAATAAGTATCATCTTTAAGATCGTAGGTTACTTCAAGCGCGTGGAATACAACCGGCACATCATAGTAGTTAACTAAGTGAGATTCTGTAAACTGCCAAAGCTTGCCATCTTCATCATATTCTTCAGCATAAACAATAGACCAACTATCTTCATCAAAGTAATAACGACGTTTCGCATAGCGATGATCAAAGCCCAAACGAAGATTCGCCTCTACCACCCAAACACGATGCGCTTCATAGCGTAAATGCTGAGGATTCAGATGCGCAGGCCCCGTAATATCTTCAACCGTCAGCTCTGGGCTATTCAATGAATAAGCATTATAAGGAATATACATTTCCTGCTTACCGATTAGCTTCCAATCATAATAATCAGGTGCGCCATTAAACATATCAACCTGATCAACAGTACGCAAAGAGTTAGTCGCACCATCTGGTGTATCATGATTCAAATCTGGAGTACGACGAACACGGCGCTGACCCGGTACATATATCCAAGATTTGCGCGGAGAACGAATCTGATCCAATGTTTCGTGTACAAGAGTAATACCCCCAGCGATACGCGAAGGCGCTAATGTTTTTCTTTTCAAAAAGAAAATTTTATTATTCAAATCTTCCGTTGATAATTCTGGATCGCTATACGCAAAGTAATATTTATAGTCGCGTACAGTAACCGCACGACTCCCACCTGAATTAACATGAACAGTAGAAGCAATATAATTTAAAGATTGACCACGAAAACGAAGCGTATGATTCCACAATACTTCCAAACCACTTTCAGGAATTGGAAAAGGTGAGCTGATGCGAGAATTCTGTACACCTGAACCGTATTTAATTAAATTAGCACTATGAGCGTTATTTTTAATCCCTTCATAAACATAATCAGGGTAAGACGCAGATCGATGTGTTTTATAAACTGGCATCTCCATACTCGGAAACTGCTTTAAAAGCTGCTGACTACCAAAGCTTAAGCGATCTTTGTGCTGCTCAATGTTCTTTGAGTTAATCTTAAATAGTGGCTTATCACGAAAATAAGGGTCTGAATGAAAACTACCCGATTCATGACTTTTTGATTGCTGTAAACCACCTGTCCAAGCTGGGATATCCGAACCATTACCTTTACGCTCTGCACCTACCGGTGTTAAATCTTTACCCAGTCTTGCTATATCCTTATCTGAAACCTGAGCGCTTGCATTCCATGCAAAAAGATAAACAAAGAAAAATGTAATTATTTTTAACATGAATTTTTCCATTCTTTATATTTAAGCGACGCAGGCTAAAGGGATACCTTGGCCGCATCAATACTGATTAACACTTATTCACCAAAAGAAACAATTAATTACATTAAGCACTTTAAAAATTGAATAAATGGTTGATAAGCCTTATTTTTTTACAGAATTTACAAAGTAATTCTTGCTATAAAAAATCAATTGCCGCATGAATTTTTTAAATTGTCATACAAGCAACAGCTAAAGATTAACAGCAACTATCCTATGTTAAGGTTTAGCTAAAAAAATCAAATAAACAAGCTACCGAAGTAAGAAAGTCTTCCGGTAAAAATTATTCAACGTTACTTATTCATCCATATTCATTACTGACTACTTAGCGACTAGATATATAGCTCAATGCTTAAATTTAGGAAGAATACCTAATAAGTTACGATTGCTTGATAAAAGTACCTGATTTAAATCGCAACGGTGCAAGCTAGCGACAATTTGGGCTAGAAATAGAATACTTAAAGGTGAGTTATGAGGGCCCTGCCAAAATGCAGGCAGCATATCTGGCGCATCTGTTTCTAGAACAAGCCCATCTAAAGGCAAGCGCGTGATTGTCGCCCGTAACTTATTAGCTCTAGAATGACTCATAGCGCCACCAATGCCTAATTTAAAACCCAACCCAATAAAGACCATGCCTTGCTGATAACTACCGCTGAAAGCGTGCACAATACCTCCTTCAGTAAAACCGATACTGCGTATCATGGCTGCAACTTCATCATACGCTTTGCGAATATGAAGAATCACAGGCAAATTATATTTTTTCGCTATGAGCAGCTGCTGGCGACATAATTCGACTTGTTGTGTATGTCCTGACGATGCCAACATAAAATCAAGACCAAACTCACCGACCGCTACTAGATTTGATTCTTCAGCAGGTAGTTCCAGCTGCTCAGCACACGCATTGTCTAGTTTATTTAAATCCCCTTCTTGGTGCTGCTCGATAAAGTAAGGGTGAAGTCCTAAAGAATAGCCCCACGGCTTATCAGCACATAGAGAGATTAACCTCGGCCACTGCTTGGCAGTTACACCAGGAATAATTAAACCCGCACAGCCATACTCCTTTAATAACAACCATTGTTCATCACGGTTCTTATCGAAAACATCAAAGTCAAAATGGCAATGAGAGTCAAACCAGCAACGATCTGATTTCCCTATACTCATAGTAGAATCATGTAAAATAGTAGAATTATGTAAATCTGTTGATAAAGGCATAAACAGCCCTAGTAATTAATGGCATTCTTAGTCTATTGTTATTGAAAAGAGAATCCGCATCAATCAATGCTTAGATCTTAAGGAAGTATGAATGGACCTCAGCCCAACAGAGTTACGGGAAATGGTAATTAGNCCAACACTAATAGCCCTGGGTAAATACTCCCAAGCTGCTGAAAACTTATTAATGGCCATTGCCTCAGTTAAACAAGAGAATAGCCACCGTTTAAACACCACCTGTGACAAAAATTACGGCATATTTCAAATTGACGTACCAAGTCACCAAAGAGTTTGGGANAAATACCTAGCNTTCAANCCAGAATTAGCNAGTAAAATTCGTGGTCTGGCGTCACAGCGAGAGTTTCTAATACACCCACATTTAGAGTTAGCCACCAATTTGTCTTATGCAACAGCCATAGCCTGGGCATTGTATTTAGCCTACCCTCAGGCCAAAAAGTCATATAAGTTATCAGTACCCAATATTGAGACCACCTAAACCACAATATCCATTCGGCTCTTTCGCTAAATACTGCTGGTGATAGTCTTCAGCAAAATAAAAATCAGGGGCTGGAATAACCTCTGTCGTAATCTCACCAAATCCCGCCTGANTTAATACCTGCTGAAAATGCGCCTGCGATTCTTTTGCCAATACCAACTGTTCATCTGAAAACGTATAAATCCCACTGCGATACTGAGTACCCACATCGTTACCTTGGCGGTCACCTTGAGTAGGATTGTGCGATTGCCAAAAAACCTCCAACAGTTGCTGGTAAGTGATTTTTTTAGGATTGAACATCAAGCGTACAACTTCATTATGCCCAGTAACGCCAGAGCACACTTGCTTATACGTGGGGTTTTCAACATTCCCAGCCGCATAGCCAACAGACGTAACATGCACTCCATCAAGTTGCCAAAATTTACGTTCAGCTCCCCAGAAACAGCCTAAGCCAAACATGGCGTATTCCATGCCCTCTGGTAATCTATCTACATTGGTTGCATTCACAAAATGTAATTGAGCATGAGGCATTGCACTAGCCATAGGGTTCTCCAGTTCTTACAAAATTACCAGCCCAAAAAAAGGCCACAACTAAATCATTATGACCTTAATATATAACACAGAGTTCATTTACAGCGACTAAAAAGAGAAATCTTCTTCCTTCATCTGCATCAAACTCTTAGGATCTTTCAACATCATCTTCGCATGACCCTTAGCACGAGGAAGCATACGTTCAAAATAGAATTCAGCTGTCTGGATCTTCGCACGATAGAAGGCTAAATCCCCTTCACCTTTTTCTAGTTTTTGATACGCTGTTTCGGCCATCATTGCCCAGTAATATGCCAAGCACACATAACCAGAATACATGAGATAATCAACCGAAGCTGAGCCCACCATGTCACGATTTTTAGATGCTTTAAACGCAATACGATAGTTATTAATTTTCCATGCCAACATGCTACGCTTCAATGGTTTTATAAACTTTTTCATTTCAGAACGATGAACGGTTTTAGTAAACTCAGACACTTNATCCGCAAACGTATTAAAGGATTTAAATTTACCTAACAGTATTTTTCGGCCCAACAAATCCAGCGCTTGAACCCCTGTAGTTCCTTCATACAGCTTAGAAATTTGAGAATCACGAACTATTTGCTCCATGCCCCATTCTTTAATAAAACCATGACCGCCATAAACCTGCACACCATGATTGGCAGCCTCATAACCAAGCTCCGTTAAAAACGCCTTTAAAATAGGCGTTAAAAACCCTAGTTCATCATCGTATTTTTCATATAGGTCAGTATCACCCTTAGTATGTGCCGCCATCATTAGATCAGCGATACGTGCTGCGCTATAGATCATGGCACGACCACCTTCCGCGATTGCCTTTTGGGTTAATAGCATGCGACGAACATCAGGATGGACCATCAAGGTATCAGCTACTTTATCAGGATTTTTTTTGCCCGTTAAAGCGCGCATCGAACGACGATCTTTTGCATAAGGTAATGCGCCCTGGAAAGACAACTCTGCCGAAGCGATACCTTGAATTGAAGTGCCGATACGCGCTGTATTCATAAAGGTAAACATGCACATCAACCCCTTATTTTCAGGACCGATCAAAAAACCTTTCGCATTATCAAAGTTCATTACACAAGTTGAAGAAGCATGAATCCCCATCTTCTCTTCAATCGAACCACAAGTCACAGGATTACGATCACCCAAAGAACCATCAGGATTCACATTGAATTTAGGCACTATAAATAACGAAATTCCTCGCGTCCCCTCCGGTGCATTTGGCAGTCTAGCTAATACAATATGAATAATATTTTCAGTTAAGTCATGCTCCCCAGAAGAAATAAATATTTTAGTTCCTGTAATACTGTAAGAACCATCAGTATTGGGCTCAGCCTTGGTCTTAACCTGCCCCAAATCNGTACCACACTGAGGCTCTGTCAAGCACATAGTCCCCATCCAACGGCCATCCGATAAAGGAACGAAGAATTCTTGCTTCTGTTCTTCCGTACCATGCATCCAAATAGTATTCATCGCTCCCAATGACAAACCTGGATACATCCCCCAAGACCAATTGGCCGTACCAATCATTTCTGACTTAGCCAGTGCTAACGACATAGGAAGACCCTGACCGCCATAGGCAACAGGCGTAGCCATAGATTGCCATCCTCCCTCGACATATTGNTGATAAGCCTCCTTAAACCCTTTAGGGGTCGTAACCTCCCCCTCATTGAACTGACAGCCATCATCACCGCTTTGATATAGGGGTGAAATTACATCTTCAGAAAAAGAAGCTGCAGCATCTAAAATCATATCAACCATCTCTGGCGTTGCTTCGTCCCCACCTGGAATTACCTGATAATGTTTTTGAAAATGGTAAACATCATTCATTAAAAATTTAATATCTTTTACTGGCGCTTTGTACTGAATCATAAGAGAGACCTTTGTTATTAAAATAGCTAAACAATGAGCATTAAAATTGGCGAATTAATAATCCTATTAATTGTTACACAATCTTACATAACTACATTGACCAGCCAGCCAAGCGAANCTGGCGCTATTGCAANAACGAAACGGTAATAANACAGTGATCTAATTTTGATAGCNTCAGTNGAACCNTAATGNNTTTGNNTTTTTAAAGCAGGCATAAAAAAACCCAGCGCATTTCTGGGCTGGGTTCTTTTTGAAACGAAGATTACAACTTAAGCAGCGCTTGCTTCACGCTTAGCCGCTTCTTCATCTTTCAATTCACGACGAAGAATCTTACCAACAGGNGTCATTGGCAGCTCATCACGGAATTCAACCTGGCGAGGAAGTTTATAAGCCGTCAATTTATCTTTACAGAAAGTTTTAATATCTTCTGCCGTTAAATTCGAATCCGTTGCAACAACATAAAGCTTAACTGCTTCACCTGTCTTCTCATCGGGCACACCAATTACAGCGCAGTTTTCAACGCTTGGGTGTCCTGCAACAACATCTTCGATTTCATTAGGATAAACGTTAAAGCCTGATACTAAGATCAAATCTTTAATACGGTCTACGATCTTAACAAAACCATCTTCATCAATTACCGCAACATCACCAGTACGTAACCACTCACCATCAGGAGTAAAGGTATCACGAGTTGCTTCTGGGCGATTCCAGTAACCCTTCATGACTTGAGGGCCTTTCACGCAAAGCTCACCACGTTCGCCAACAGCAACTTCATCACCATTATCATCAATACACTTCAACGCAGTACCTGGCATAGCCTGCCCAACAGTACCCATGCGCTCAAGACCATTAGTTGGATTCATAGTTACCGCAGGAGAACATTCCGTTAAACCGTATGCTTCAGAAACACCCGTACCGGTAAATTCTTTCCAACGCTTAGCCGTGTCATCAACCAACGCAGTACCGCCTGATAACGTCAATTTCATTTCACTAAAATCAAGTTCCTTAAAACGAGGGCTGGCCATTAGCGATACAAACAACGTGTTCAAACCAACTACGCCGTTTAACTTCCAAGGCTTCATAAAACGGATAAAAGTTTCAGTATCACGCGGGTTTGCAATCAAAATACTGTGATCACCCAATTCAAACAAGCCCATCAAATGAACAGTGAATGAGTAGATATGATATAGAGGTAGTGGCGCAACAATAACCGCTTGCCCATCACCTTTAATAGTTTTGCCATCAGGGCATTTTTGGCCAAGCATAGCCGCTGCTTGTAACATGTTTGCAACCAAGTTGCGGTTCGTTAGCTCAGCACCCTTAGCAACACCTGTCGTACCGCCGGTATATTGTAATATAATCGTATCGTGAGGGTTTTTCATATGGTTTGCTTGGAAACCTTTACCCTGACCTAACTTCAAAGTTTTACGGAAAGAAATTGCTTCAGGCAAACTGTATGCTGGCACCATTTTTTTAATGTGCTTAGCTGCGGCGTTAATTAACACACGCTTTAAACCTGGCAGCATATCAGCCAAGCTCGTCACAATAATGTGCTTAATACCCGTTTGATCTTTTACGTTCTGAACAGATCTTGCAAATACATCCATACAAACTAACGCTTTCGCGCCAGAATCGTTAAATTGATGCAGCATTTCACGCTCAGTATAAAGTGGGTTAGTATTCACCACTCGTAAACCCGCGCGTAATGCGCCATACATAGCAATTGGATATTGCAAAATGTTTGGCATTTGAATAGCTATAGAATCACCCGGTTTTAGAGTCGTGTGATTTTGAAGATAATTAGCAAACGCAGAGCTGTATTCATCAATCTGAGCATACGTTAGGGTATGGCCAATACTGGTAAATGCAGGACGTTCAGCATAACGTTTAAAAGAGTTTTCTATGACTTCAACAACAGAATCGTAAGCCGATAGATCGATAGCATCCTTAACACCCGGTGCACGTTTTCCGTCCCAGAATGAAGCTTCCATTAATTACTCCCTAGCAATATTTGCTAAATATATAAAATCAACGTTGCCATTGCATTTAAGTTCAAAAAATAGAGCAATATTTTGAATTTAAGTTTTGATGTGAAACGCTGACTTTGAATTTTATTTATTATTTGTATTAATTATTCGACATATACTATGACTGAAAAGTCGCTTGAAATGAAGCGCTTTTCATGACAGGATTTCCGTCATATCACGCCACAGAGTACATATATGAATCCGACATCTTCGCATCACAAAGCTTTTTTGACCACTGATTATTTAACCCAACTCATTTCTTTAGTGAAAGAACAAGGCTTTGGTATTGAAGATATTCTGGATCAGAGCCAATTACGCGAAGATGATTTTCAATACAACAATCGTATTTCACCGATGCAATATCAGCAAATCGTCGAAAATTCACTGCGCCTAACCCAAGATCCTTTACTCGGAATTAAACATGGGCAAGGCTTAAGCATTTCAAGTCATGGATTTGTGGGCTTTGCCGCAATGGCGGCAGATGATCTTGGCCAAGCGCTTTCACTAGCCATACGTTACGCTCGCACACGAACATTGCTAGCTGACATACGCTTTCACAAGGAAGATGACAGTGCGGTCATTCAAGTCACTCGCCTCGCATCTATGCCTGATACTTTTCCATTCGTAGTTGAGAATATTATTTCTAGTTTTGTTGTTGTTGCTCGTTTCTTAGTGAGCCAGCAAGAAGAGCTATCGGTGATTATCAAACTCGCCCACTCTCCTCAAGCCGATCTCGCAGAATATGAGCGTTTGTTTGGTGCGCCAGTATTATTCAATCAGCCTTACAATCAAATCTGCTTACCTGAATTCATGCTTGAAGTACCTGTCTCAACCGCCAATGTCATTTCTAGGGGCTTGGCCGAAACAGAATGTGAGAAGCTTTTAGCAGAACTGGATCATGGCCACGACCTAGTAACAAAAATTCGCCATCAGCTTGAAAAAATGCAAGCTTTCCCGACCCTGCCCGTCATGGCGAATGCTTTAAATAGCAGCCCAAGAACGATGAATCGTCAGCTTGCGCAATTGAATACCAGTTATCAACATACACTGGATGAAGCGAGACGCGAAAAAGCCATTGAATTACTCGATAATACCAACTTTTCAATTGAAGAAATTTCAATCAACTTAGGCTATAACGATCCATCAAACTTTGGCCGAGCATTTCGCCGCTGGCTGGGACAGAGCCCAAGAGCTTACCGTCAGTCTAAATAATTTTTTAACCCGATTCTTTACATTCAATCCGCAATCAGTAGGATGGTTTCTGTAGTCAATCGTCATAATAAAACAATCATAATAATAAAAAAGCACCGACCTATGACCAGCCTTAGCCACAACAATGCTCAGCGCCCATTACAAACCGCGCTCGGAAATGCCGTAAATGGTTATTTCCAACAAAACAATATTGCGAAAACAGGCAACAAAGCCTTATATCAAAAAGCTATTATTATTACGCTGATGTTCATCGGCTCGTACGCTTGCTTCTATATTTTTCCAGAGCCTTACTCTTGGTTAGCCTGGGCCTTTCATGGTTTCGCCACTGCGTTAGTAGGCTTTAATATTATGCATGATGGTGCCCATGGCAGCTTTAGCAATAATAAACGCTTAAATAGATTAGCGGCTCACACGTTTAACATCATTGGCAGCAATGCTTTTTACTGGAAGCAAAAGCACAATTTGAATCATCACCCTTATACCAATGTCGCCGCTGCAGATGAAGATATTGAAGCCTTTGGCTTACTGCGCATGAGCCCTGACAAGCCCCGTTATTGGTTTCACCGCTGGCAGCATATTTATATTTGGCTGTTATATCCGCTGACGAGTTTATTCTGGTTTTTTGTTTTGGACTTTTTGGCCTATTTTAATCAAAAGATTGGCGAACAAGAATTTTCGCAAAAATACGGTGTAAAAGAGTCCGGTATCTTCTGGTTAAGCAAAGCTTTTTACCTTTTAACTTATTTAATTATTCCAGGATACTTCTTGGGTTGGGAAACAACGCTAATCGGTTTCTTATGCTTGCATGCAATTATGGGAGTGTTGTTCGCAGTGGTTTTCCAGCTTGCCCACGTGGTCGATAAAACAGANTTTCCTAAGCCTGACGAGAACGGAAATTTACCGTACGAATGGGCAGCTCATCAATTGGCAACAACCGCAGATTTTGCACCTAAAAGTAAGTTCACCACATGGTGTGTGGGCGGTTTAAACTTTCAGGTTGAGCATCATTTGTTTCCCAGAATTAGTCATATTCATTATCCAGAATTACATAAAATTGTACGCGAGGTTTGCGCCACAGAAAATGTTGTTCATCGTGAATANCCTTCGGTTTGGCAAGCTATTATCGGGCATGTAAGGCATTTGAAGAATATGGGCCAAATTGATGCGCGNGTGAATGATGGTTGCTTAGAAGCCTCAAGCAGATTATCTTAGCNGGCTTTTATTTTACACTTTGTTTTCAGGCTAGGTAGTTGCTTATGGAATATCCTCAATTTTTAGTTATTGATGCCAGCTCTTACGAGTTAGACGGACATCCTATTGCAATTGCTTGGTCGTTAACCGACGGGACGATTAAGAGCACGCTAATTCAACCGGAAGAAAACTGGCATGAGTGGGATTCAGGCTTAGAAGAATTGCATGGCATGACCCAAGAGATTCTAATCCAATCCGGCGAGCCTGTTTGGGAAGCCGTTAAAGAATTTGAATTTGATTGTGAGAATTCTTATTACTTAGTGCAAGATGCTGAACGTACAATGGAGCTATTAGAGCGCATGTACGATGCTTACGATAAAGAACCTGGCGCTGACCTTATNGGCATGCACGAATGGCACCCAAGTGAAACTGAAGAACGCTANCAAATAATGGAAGATCTACGCAGCGATCTTGAACTCAATCCACATCGCTGCGAAGACAATGTNCGTTTAATGTTAGAAATGTGGGTNCGNGTGAACGCTGCGGAGCAGCGCAGCCNAGCGAACGACTAGCACGAAGTGATAGGCCGGAAACGCGACAGCCCAGTGACTCTGCCATTGAGCTTTTGATCGTTACTAGGCACTTCTTTTTGCGGCACGCGTAAATCCTTCGTTCGTGCCTCACTCTCCATGGAGCTCCCCTCGGCGTCCTGCCTCAGACGGCCTAAAACGAAGCACCTAGCACCAATCTGCACAATGGCCAAACAGTTACTCAAACGCCAAATACAGTTTTAATGATAAAAGCTGAAATTTGCCATTAAATTAAAATCTAAGTAAACCTTTAGAGCAGTAATCTGATCGGCTTTGGGTGTTTTATTTGAGGCCTTCTGAGGGAGGGATCCCGAAGAGAGTCTACAGGGATCGTATTCACGACGTGCCGTAAAAGGAAATACCCAAAGGTGATCAAAAGATTACTGCTAAAAATAAAAGTTAAAAGCTACCAGCTCATTAACTCCTTCACAAAAGGCTTCGTCAGCTTACGCTGTGCAGAAAGCGACGCTTGATCAAGCTCCGCCAATAGATCAAATAAACCTGCCATATCGCGAGGACCACGAGTCAAAATATAACGCGCAACTTCCTCNCTCATGTTTAAACCACGNACACGAGCACGCAATAATAAAGCTTTTAGCTTATCCTCATCTTCCAACGGCTCAAGCTGATAGGTAATACCCCAACTTAAACGCGAGGTTAAATCAGGCAACAAAATACCGTTATTACGNGGCGCTANCNNTNGCCGCAACCAACATACGCGAACCCGCATCACGTAAACGGTTNAACANATGAAATAACGCNTCTTCCCATTCAGGCTTACCCGCAATTGCTTCAATATTATCCAAAGCAACCAATTGCAAAACCTCTAAATCTTCAAACACAGCCGGATCATAAGCAACCAACTCATCTAACGGCAAATACACCGCTTTATGACCCATGCCCTCAGCATAATGACACGCTGCTTGTAGCAAATGACTACAGCCAACACCCTCACTACCCCACAAATAAATAAACGGCTCACCGCCTTCTCGCCACTGATCCTGAACAGAATAAACAACCTGCGCATTCGGACCTGCAAAATAATTAGCAAAGCGCGCATCATCTCGTACAGAAACTGATAACGTTAACTGCTCTGCTTGGGCTTCAATAGCCATTTAGGATACTCCCAACTAAGCGCCTTACTGCGCCCATTCAAATTCTTTTTCTTGCAATGAAACCAGCTTTTTATCCAAACGAATAATACGCTGCACCTTGTCCCAATCGCCCTCAAGGCTTAAATAAAGCTCTAGATTATCCCTATCTACCTGAGCAACCTCAACATTACGAACACCCGTAATGCTATTCAAATACGCTAAAACACGTGAATAATCTGTGAAACTTTTTACTTTACTAATTACAACACGAATTCCTTGGCGATGATCAATACTACTTGGCTTAATCGCAAAGTGATCAGAAAAATACTTACTTAATTCAGCAGCCACAGAAATCAAAGCTTCTTGAGGTGTCTCGCCCGATGCTAATAAAGGTAAAGACTCATCAGCATTAAAAAATACACCCTGATACTGCCAAACTCCTTCAGCAGACTGATTCAAACGCCCAGCCAAGACCGCATCTGCCTGATAGCGTTCAGAAGCCTGCTTAATAGACTCAGGAATCAGCCACCATAACTGCTCGATCGTCAGCGCCGTACTGTCTTCCAAATCAGCCGTAGGCCATAAAACAGGTAGGCCACGTTCAGCAAAAACACGATTAAATCGTCCCTGCCATTGTGGCAGACCACTTGAAACNAGAACTCGGCTATCAGNCCCCGTATTAACCGCAGCAGATTTATCATCATAAGGAGGCTCAATCGCCAACCAATTTAACAATAAAGGCCTATTTTCACCCCAGATAGGCGCCGCAGCACGTTTTAATAAGGGAACAACTAAAGCCTTACTAAACCAAGCCTGCAAATAAACTTGATCATCAACAACATCCGTTTCATAACTAAATCCGCGTAAGTAACGCTCCGCATCAGTACTTGCGGCTACCAAGGTCGGATTCTCTAAAACGCTGTCATCCCCAGAAACTTTCACCAATAACTGCTGAAAAGCCCACTGCACACCCTGGGTTCGACTAGCCGTCGTTTGATCATCAACCGCCACACTTACCCGATAAAGATCGGAAACCTTAATCGCATAAGTATTAACACTTAATAGACACGTAACTAAAAATAGACACAAGATACTAAATCGCACTAAAAATCCCTGCCACAACAATAAATAATGTCGCTATTGTGCCACTCCATTACACAAGGAGCCAGCGCAAGAACAATTACACGAGAAATACTCCACAATATTCGTGCAGAGTGGACGACAAACAGGTAGAATGTGCCGCCTAAAATTCCCACATTTAGTCAACTTTTTTAGCTGAGCTAATTAGCCAAACTAAAACTACTAAATGCCACAAGCGAACGACGAGACGTAAACTAATGAGCGATCAAAAATCCTTAAGTTACAAAGATGCTGGCGTAGACATCGAAGCCGGTAATGCACTAGTTGAACGAATTAAAGGCGTCGCAAAACGTACTCGCCGTCCAGAAGTGATGACAGGCCTAGGTGGCTTCGCATCCTTGTTCGAACTACCACAAGGCTACAAGCAACCAGTATTGGTTTCTGGTACCGATGGCGTAGGCACAAAATTACGTCTGGCTATGGACATTGGCAAGCACGACACCATTGGTATCGATCTAGTTGCTATGTGTGTTAACGATTTGATCGTTGGTGGTGCAGAACCATTATTCTTCCTAGATTATTACGCAACAGGTAAATTGAACGTTGATATCGCAGCAGATGTTGTTAGCGGCATCGGCGATGGTTGTGAATTATCAGGTATCTCTCTGGTTGGCGGCGAAACTGCTGAAATGCCAGGCATGTACGAAGGCGAAGACTACGATCTAGCGGGTTTCTGCGTTGGTATCGCAGAAAAAGAAGAAATCATTGATGGTTCAAAAGTAGCGGCAGGCGATACCTTAATTGCCCTTGCTTCTTCTGGCCCACACTCAAATGGTTACTCATTAATTCGTAAAATTCTTGAAGTATCCAACGCTGACCTAGACCAAGATCTAGACGGTCAGTCTTTGAAAGACGCCTTAATTGCGCCAACCAACATTTACGTTAAATCAGTACTTAAATTGATCAACGCAAGCGACGTGCATACCCTTTGCCACATTACTGGCGGCGGCTTCCAAGAAAACATTCCACGTGTATTGCCAGAAACTGCAAAAGCAGTAATTAATACTAAGAGCTGGGATCTACCACCTGTATTTAAATGGTTACAAGAACAAGGCAACGTAGATGCTTTCGAAATGTACCGTACGTTCAACTGTGGCGTAGGCATGATTGCTTGTGTTCCAGCTGACAAAGCAGACTCTGCTGTTGCTCTACTAAACGCAGAAGGCGAACAAGCTTGGATCATTGGCCACATCGAAGATGCGGTTGAAGGTGAAGAACAAGTTGAGCTTCAAGGTCTATAACTAATGCAAGCAAGCGAAGCTGAAAAGCCCCGTATTGTCGTTTTAATCTCAGGCAGTGGCAGCAACATGGTTGCCATCGCTGAAGCGGTTAAAGCAGAAGTTTCTGATTCCGACAACGAAGCTGAAATCGTTGGCGTAATCAGTAACCGACCGAACGCTGAAGGCCTAAACAAAGCCCAAGCACTAGATCTGCATACCGACATTATTGACCATACTCTCTATGCCAGCCGTGAAGAATTCGACCACGCACTAATCCGCATGATCGAAGACTTAAAGCCTGATCTAGTAGTATTAGCTGGGTTTATGCGTATTTTAACCGCCGATTTCACCCGCTATTACGAAGGACGTTTATTAAACATTCACCCTTCGTTATTGCCGAAATACCAAGGTTTGAATACCCACCAGCGCGCACTGGATGCTGGCGATGACATTCATGGCGTTACCGTGCACTTCGTGACAGAAGAGCTCGATGGTGGCCCGAATGCCATTCAAGCTATTGTACCGATTCTTGATATTGATAATGCTCAAGAACTGCAAAAACGCATTCAAGTACAAGAACACATCATTTACCCAATTGCGGTTAAATGGTTCTGTGAAGGTCGCCTGACGATGAAAGGCAATCAAGCCTTACTCGACGGCAAACAACTGCCTACTTCGGGCATTCAGCTCGATACTCGAGGCTAGGTCTCTAGCTCTAAACAATGCAGTTAGTTGTTATTTGGCCGAGCCTCGATATACTGAGGCTCATCTAAATAGCGTATCGATATCTACAATGTCTTTTATTATTTCTCGCTCAATACTTTTTACTTACCTTCTTGTCTTGTCTTTTAACAGTCTTAGTGATTCGACAGACAACACAACAGCTCCAATAAGTCCTCAACCTCCTTATCCTGCATTTACCGCACACTATCAAGCTGAATGGAAAGGTGGCTGGTTTCCAATTACCGTCAATGCTATTCGCAGTCTAAATTATGACAGTGAAGGAAACGGCGAACTAAAATTCGTTGCCGACTCTGCCATTGCTGGATTAGAAGAAGTCAGCTCATTTCGCTGGCAAGATGAGAAAATAAAACCACTACGGTACCGTTATTTACGTTCTGGCTTATTTAGCGAACCTGATCGCGACCAGCGCTTCAATTGGCAACAAAAAAATATTACAAATGGCGAAACCCAAGCCGTATTTTCAGGACACTGGCACGATGAGGTTCAAGATAATTTAAGCTACAATCTGCAAGCCAGTATCGATTTAAAAAATGGAGAAACACAATTCACTTATCCAGTTTTTGACCGTAAAAAGATAAAAGACTTTAACTTTCAGCTCGTCAAATTTGAAACAATCAATACTCGTGTAGGCACACTGCGCACTGTTAAGGTTGAGCTAATTGAAAATAAAAAGAAAAAAAGTAAAAAGAAAACATTCATCTGGTTTGCGCAAGATTACGATTATTTATTAGTGCGTCTTAAGCAAGAACAAAAAGACGGGCAAGTTTACGAAATAAATCTAACGGCTGCTGAGATCAACGGAAAAACGCTGAAAGCAAAACCCTAAAATAAGATGCCTCTTACAAACCCAGATGATTTTATAGCACCCACGTGCAATGAAGAAATAGAAATACTGTTTCAAGATGAGCATATCCTGCTCATCAACAAGCCCACTAAACTGCTCAGTTTATCCGGTAAAAATCCAGCCAACTTAGATTCTGTGCATTATCGCATTCGCCAGTTATACCCAAGCGCCCTAATGATTCATCGCCTTGATCTTGGTACCTCGGGTATTATGGTGATTGCACTGAATAAAGACATAAGCCGACAGCTCAATCGACAGTTCAGCGAACGACAAGTCACCAAAACCTACACCGCGCTACTAGCAGGACGTTTTAGTGAGAAAAAAGGGACTATTGACCTGCCCATTGCTAAAGGTGAATTTCCTTATCAGATAATCTGCCATGAAACAGGTAAGGCCGCATTAACCGAATATCAGTTACTGGGCCATGAGACCGTTAGCTGTAACGATCAAAGCTATCCTGTGAGCCGAGTGCTTTTCAAACCTCATACAGGGCGCACCCACCAACTCCGCATTCATAGCCAGCAAGTTGGCCACCCAATTATTGGCTGCGACTTATATACTGGCGCAGCTGGAAGCGTTTTTGAACACAGCCAGCGCGTGGCCGATCGCTTAATGCTTCACGCCACCACTCTTGAATTTAACCACCCTATAACTGGTGAGCCTATTCTAGGCCAGTCTCCCTGCCCTTTTTAGCTCGCTTTACTAAAAGAGGCTTTACTCTCTGGGCCCATTCTTTTCTAATAGGCGGTTATTAGATAATCATCAAAATTCACTTTAAATAGTACCAGGAGAAAATCATGGCCGGTTTATTACCCGATGTAGATCCAGCAGGGTTATTAGAATATTCAGTTGTCTTTACCGACCGCTCTCTTAACCATATGTCTCAAGCCTTCCAAGGCGTGATGAATGACATTTCTAGCACGTTAAAAGAAGTATACAACGCAGATGCAACGGTTGTTGTACCTGGTGGCGGTACTTACGGTATGGAAGCGGTTGCTCGTCAATTCGCTCAAGATAAAAAATGCCTAGTCATTCGTAACGGTTGGTTCAGCTACCGTTGGACGCAAATTTTCGAAATGGGCAACATCCCATCCGAAAGCATCGTAATGAAAGCGCGTCGTATCGAAGAAGGCCCACAAGCCCCTTTCGCACCTGCGCCAATCGAAGAAGTTGTTGCAACGATTTTGAGCGAGAAGCCACAAATGGTTTTCGCACCACACGTTGAAACAGCGTCTGGCATGATCTTACCAAACGACTACTTAAAAGCCGTTGCTGAAGCCGTTCACTCTGTAGGCGGTTTGTTCGTATTAGATTGCGTAGCATCTGGTACCGTCTGGGTTGACATGAAAGACATCGGTATCGATATCTTAATCAGCGCCCCACAAAAAGGCTGGAGCGCGTCACCTTGTGCAGCATTGGTTATGTTAAATGCCGATGCTTTGGCTGAAATGGAAAAAACAACCAGCTCTAGCTTTGCCTGTAACTTGAAGCAATGGCACGGCATTATGCAAGCCTATGAAAATGGCGGCCATGCATATCACGCAACGCTACCGACTGACGCATTAACAAAATTCCGTAACGCTATGCTAGAAACTAAAGAATACGGTTTCGACAAAGTATGTGCTGAACAGATAGAACTAGGCCAAAAAGTGCGTGCATTGTTAGAAAGCAAAGGCATTAAAAGTGTTGCTGCTGAAGGCTTTAAAGCTCCAGGTGTTGTGGTTAACTACACCACTGATGGTGATATGCAAAACGGTAAGAAGTTTGCTGCTCAAGGCATGCAAGCGGCGGCTGGTGTTCCATTACAATGTGACGAAGGCGATGACTACAAAACATTCCGTTTAGGTTTGTTCGGTTTAGACAAGTTGCACAACATTGATCGCACCGTAGCAAACTTAGAATCTGTGTTAGATCAGATTTTATAAACGGATAGCATTTAATTTTGTATTGGTTTTGCTTGCTATCGCTAGTGGGTATGTCCTTTTACGGCACGCCGTGAATACGGTCCCTGTAGGCTCGGCCTCCCCTTCCATGGGGAGGGACGGCCTGAAACGCCACACCCAGTACCGATACGCAAAACCTACGTCTACCGAGATTCAAAATCTTCGAAAGAAATATTTCAATAAATGCTTAAACTCAAATGTTTATAAAACCCAACTGGCGAATTCTCACCATCGGCGATGGCGATCTTTCTTTCTCTGCTTCCCTCTGGAATAACTTCAAACCTGAGCAGCTCACGGCCACGGTACTTGATAGTCAGAAAACGTTAGAAAATAAATACCAATATCACGCCATCAAGCAATTACAAACAGACCCGAACCAGACAATTCTATTCAGCTTTGATGTAACTAATCCTGATAGCTGGAGCAATCTACCGGAGAGATCATATGATCTCGTGATCTTCCAATTTCCTCTCGTGCCCGCATTTGAAGACCCTGAGTATTTTCATAAAATGGGCGACATCAGTGTTAATACACTCAACCGTTTATTATTACGTAAGTTCCTAATTCATTGCACCGAATACTTCTTAGACCCAAACGGCAAACAGCTGTGCTACATCACCTCAAAAGACGTAAAACCTTACTGCGAATGGAATATTGAAAATAGTCTAAATCAAGACTTAAAACACATTGAATACCTAGGCTCCATGCCCTTCAATATTGAAGACTTTCCAGGCTATAAAGTCAGAAATGTCGATCGTGACAAACACGTAAAAGATACCCAAGGCATCAGCTATGTGTGGAGTCCGAAAACAGATAACACAGCTCATGAAAGCGAGTTTATAGAAAAGTTAATAGCCAAAAGCCATCAAGGGGAAAACTACTGCGAAATTTGCAAAGCTGGACCGTTTGTATCCGCCAGCGATAAATTATTACATGAGCAAACGAAAAAGCATCGACTCATGCAACAATATGAAGATCAATACACACGTATGATCAAAGAATAAGAAAGATAAGACTAGCCTTCTAGCTGAACCTGATACGACTCGCCTTCAAACTCAATCACATCACCAGCAACAATTTGCTTACGCTTTTGCGTTTCAAACTCACCGTTCAACTTAACTTCACCATCGGCGATAGCGGCTTTAGCTTCTGCTCCGCTAGCACGAAGACCTTCAAATTTAAGGATCTTATACAGCTCAACAGGTTCTTTATTGATAAATACTTGGTTCATCAGGGTCTACTTCAAAGAAAAATATAAGGCGCTAAAATACCACGAACAGGCCAAAGCTGCTATGAAAGCTGTACAAGCAAAGTAATAAACGCTAATAATAAAGTTATATTATTTACAGGCAAACTTAATACATGCGATCAATCAAAACACTAACATACCTATTCAGCTACTTATTAATCACCAGCTTAAGCTTGATCGCGCATAATGCCCATACTAATAACTCGAATAAAGTAAAGGTATATACCTACCACGAGAAACCGCCTTATTTCATGCACGCTAAAAAAGGCAATCAACCATACGGCGTCTCTGAAACGGGTATCTATCATGACTTTGTAGAATATCTAAATACTCAGCAACAAAATCACAAATACGAGCTGCACTTCATGCCACGACTCAGACTTGAGAAGCTGCTTAATAATAAGGAGCTTGATGGCATAATTATTGGCGTAAACCCTTTATGGTTTAAAGACAAAGAACAAAAGAAGTTTCTTTGGACAAGCTCCATTATGAACGATCGGGATATATTTTTAGTCAACAGTGAAAGCAATATCAACTTCAGTAAAACCGAAGAATTCATCGGTTTTACGTTTGTTTTAGCCAGAGGCAGTTACTACAAGGGAATTACAGAGCTGGCCAAACAAGAAAAGATTAAAATGTCAGTAACCAGCAACGCACAACAAAATTTAGATATGCTCTCACACCATCGTGCTGATGTGACTATTATGAGCGAACTAACAGCGAACTATTTTTTTAATAAAGAATATCCACGTGAAAAATTCAGAATACTCTCTACACCTCACGATACATTCGAACGCATGATCTTAATTCCTCGCAGTCAACAACACCTGCATGAAGAATTAAGAATCCTTGTAAAAAAATCGGCTTCAGATAACGCATGGCAAGATACGTTAGAACAGTGGCACGTAAAAGAGCTAAATATCTCCGAATTAGAGTAAAACCTTGCTTTATATTTTTCTTAAAATTACAACATCACGCACAATCGACTCACTCATACGGTGCTGAGCCGAAAAATCTGTAACCTGAAGTTCGCAATCAGAAAAAGCCGCAATCAAATCACGACGCTTAGGAATATTGCTGTTAAACGCGATAACAATGGCCCCGCCTTTTTTCATTACATCACTCCAACCTTGCGCACATTCCTCAAGCACTGCCAAAGGATTACGCGTTTTACTGGTAGTAAAATGCTGCACGCCATAAGGAATATCGGTTACTAACAGATCAAACTTATCGCCTTTTAGAATACTGCTTGTCTCAACAGAATCACCCGTGATAACACGCATAGTGGCATCGTTTGCCGTAAAGTCTAAAAACTTACCCTTACTCTGCTTACCTGCCTTTCCACCCACAAAACCATCTCGAAATTGATGCTTTTGCTTATGCACCTTGCACCATTTTTTCACATTTTGGCGAATTTCAGGTAACGCCTTCGCATCTTGCTCGATACCTTTACTGCTCATCCCGTAGCGCATCGCCCACAACAAAGTCGTCGCGCGACCACACATAGGATCTAACAACTTCACTTTAGCGATATCATCGTATTTGATACTCGCCAAACCTACGTTAATTAACATCTGAGTTAATGTTTCGTTGGTTTTCCCTTTGAACTTAGCACCGAAGATAAAATCTTCATGTAGGTCAAAGTCTGTCGCTATTGGCAAAGGCAACAACTGATCGCCATCTTTCTCACCCGCTTGCTCGAAGATGCCATATACACACGACAACCTAGCCAGCATCGACAAATATTCTTCAGACGCTGTTAGGAATAAGAAATCCATCTCAGCGATCTTCACATACTCAACCTCATGATCAGGCAACGACCACGCAAGCTCAGCCTTAGCGACCTCAATATAATCGTTAAAATACGCACTTTTAGAACGAGGAGAAATTAGCAAAGCGAAGCGCTTCATGCACAATACCTAATAAAGAATAAAATAGAGGAAAAATAGAAAGGCTAAATAGCCAAAGAATATCTAAACCAAAAACATCAAATGATGCGCCTAAAAAGGCACATCATCATCGAAGTTGCCAGACGTAGACGGCGTAAAGCCACCCATATTGAAATCATTACCGCCACTAGGCGTAAAGCCTCCATCAGTAGGAGCTGATCCGCCAAAACCTGCATCAGCACTCTCAATACGCCAAGCCTGCAAACTGGTAAAACACTTCTCTGGCTTACCCTGAGCAGCCCAAAGACGACCCGACAAGTTGAAATGCGCAACAATCTCTTGACCCAACTGATACTGATCCATCAAAGAACACTTATCCTTTAACAACTCAAGTGCTACATAATTAGGGTATGCCGGATTCTCACCTTCGCCACTTAGCTTGATAACAAACTCACGCTTAGTAAAACCATTTTGACCAAACGACTGAGTCTCACCAATAGAATGGATAACCCCTTGAACTTCAAAACTCTTCGACATGTTAACGACCTAAAAATAAAGATATAGAAACTGGCGGGAATAATACCACTACCCGTTTTCATAGACCATAAGGCCATGTTAAAACACTCAATCAGCAGGTTTTGAACATCTGCTACAGAGCGTTACGAAAGTAATGCTCGGAATTACCTCGAGTTACCACAAGCCAACCATAGTGACATCTAATTGAAATATAAATTCTAAATACTAAAGCTCTTTACTCAACAAAGTTTATTTCTATGGCACCGTATACCTTAAAAACTAGCCTGGACGATATACTTGCAAGGAATGCAATACACACAGTACTTCAGCCAATCGTCGATTTACGCAGTGAATCAGCACTTGGGTTTGAAGCATTAAGCCGCGGCCCGAGTGGCCATATACTGCAACGACCGGATTTAATGTTTCAGGCCGCACAACAGTTCGACAGAGTATTAGAACTTGATAGAGCCTGTTTAAGAACAGCTTTAGCTCACTATTTGAAACAAGATAATAAAGCCTTATTGTTTCTAAACTTCAGCCCTATCACGCTATTAAGTTTGGCCGATAGAGCAGATGAACTCATATCCGAATTTTTACAAGATAAAATAAGACCCCATCAAATAGTATTAGAAGTCTCGGAACGCTTTCCTATTATTGATCTTGCTGAATTTGTGCGCCAATTAAATCGCTTGAAAGCACTAGGCTTCGGCATTGCCATTGATGATCTAGGTACAGGTTATTCTGGGTTAAAACTATGGTCAGAAGTACAACCGGACTATGTAAAAATTGATCGACACTTTATTCATCAAGTCGATCAAGATACCGTAAAACAGTCTTTTATCAGCTCAGTAGTACACTTATGCAAACAACTTAACTGTGAAATTATTGCAGAGGGCATTGAGACTCTGGGTGAAATGAACCTAGTACGATCTCTTGGCATTCATTATGGCCAAGGCTATTTATTAGCTAAACCCCATGCCACAGCTGACTTCAGCATGCCAAATTTTGAAGAAGACAGTTTAACTAAAGGCACTACTGACGAACTAACCCAAGAGCAAAAAACACCGTATTACAAAAAAACAGTCGATGATCTTCATGAATATATTGAGCCAATGTCACCAACAACTTCATTGCGTGAAGCCTGTGACGTATTCAGAGAAAGGTCTGACTTGTTATCGATACCTATCGTTGAAAATGGTTTCCCTATTGGCTTAATTCACCGCTGGCGAGTCTTGGAAATATTCTCTGCTCAATATGGTCGCATTCTTTATGAGCGAGAAACGACAATGGATTTTATGCAACAAGATCCATTAATTTTTGATTGTTCACAAGAAATAGAAGCCGCAAGTAAAGCCATCACAGCAGCCGAAGACAACTATTTACGCCAACACTTCATTGTAACGGATAAAGGACGCTATATAGGATTAGTAAACACCAAAAATCTATTAAAAAGCATTACCGACATTCAAATGAAAAAAGCTCGCTATGCAAACCCATTAACATTATTACCCGGTAATGTTCCTATAGATGAACATATCCAAAGACTTCTCGACCAAAAACAACGCTTCTCTCTCGCCTACGTTGATCTTAATTTTTTCAAACCTTTTAACGACCAATTCGGATATCGCCGCGGAGATGCCGTACTCCGTTGGTTAGGAAAGTTACTAGAAGAACAAACCTCACACTCCACCTTTGTTGGACATGTGGGCGGTGATGATTTTGTACTGATATTTGAAAGCGAGTGTATGCAGCAAGACTGCCAAAACATTATCGCTAAATTCAGCGAAGGTATTAAAAAGTTTTATAGTGCAGAAGATTTAAGTGAAAACTACGTTAATGGTACAGATCGCCAAGGAAACCCCTGTCGCTTTAACTTACTCGGGCTGGCAATCGGAGGCGTTCCCAGTTATATGATTACAACCGATGATGGAGCAGACATTGCGGTATTAGCGGCAAAAGCAAAGAAATTGGCCAAAACATCTAACCAGAGTCAATTTGTGCAATTGAATTCCAGCACACCATTAACTCTAGTAAATTAATACTGCATCAAATTAGAATTAACTTAAAGCATAAGCCAAAATAAGAATAACAAACCCTGCTAACATTGATAATGAAGCATTCTTCTTTAATTTAGGCATAACTAAAGCAACAATAGAGCCGCTTAACAGACTAAAAAATAAACTAATACCAAATAGAATGCTTAATACATAAAAAATATCTCCTGCGATGCCTTTATGTATGTAAACGAATTGGCGCCAAAGATCATTATATTCAACAATCACCTTAACCGAACTATCTTCTTTTAGAGGTGATAATGTTATTTGTTGATGAAAGTCCCACCAACCCTGATCATCGTCATGCGTATAATAATTATCCGGTAGTTTCTCACCGTTAATTATTTTAATATTATTTTTTTTTATAAACGCCAAAGCAAAAACTTCAGCGTCAATCTCTTTTAACGGAAAATGTTTTTCGGTTTGTATTATGTATTCATCATAACTTGATGCTCCGCCCTTCACGTCAAGCAAATACAACACACCTGTAAACGTAAACAAGAGAGCTAAAGGTAAGAAAAAACAAGATATATAAGCATGCCATTTAATCCACTGAATTCTTGCTTTGGAAGACAACATTAAATTTAAACCCGATTAAAAAATAAAATAGTAATTTCGAACACTTAGTAAATCAAAGTTATTTACATTTTTTACGTTAGCTAAGAATTTAAAGTGTAAATTCCGACTGGTAGCGCAATAACAAACAACAATCCTTTAGGCTCATTCTTTTTAACATAGATCGAGCCACCAACAGCTTCTATTTGCCTCTTACTCAAGGCTAAACCTAAACCATAGCCTCCCGTAACATTATCTCTATCTACATTATCTCTTGCTAAATTCANTCTAAAAAANGGTTCAAATAATTCTTCTAAATGTTTTTCTTCAACTCCATCGCCACAATCAGCAATATGTATAACAACATTTGGCTCTGGCGAAAGCGAATCTAATTGGCAATCTATATTAATCAGCGTTCCTGGTAAGGTATACTTCATGGCATTCCTAATTATATTTTCTAATGCCTGACCAATTGCACGGTGATTGCTTTCATGAATCAAGCACACCTCAGGAGCTGTTATAACAATATCATCTCTAGAGAATTCAAAACTAGCATCTTCACAAATAGCATCTATTAACAAAACCAAGTCCACTGATTCTTTTACAAGCTGAGTATCTTCATTATTCAACCAAGATAACATTAATGTATCTTCTAATAATGCTTGCATACTATTTATTTCTTGCTCCACACGATCAATAGAGTGGTTAGAAGAATTAGAATTAAGCATCAATTTAATTCTAGTAATTGGTGTGCGTAATTCATGTGATATATCTTGAATAAGCTGTCGCTGGCGCTCAACTAAAAGATTTATTTTTTTTGCCATTACACTAAAGCTACGTGCTAATTCACCCATATCATCTTTTCTGTTAACAAAATCATTCGCCAATTGAATATTGAAGTCACCATCACTAATACTATGAGTTGCACGCTCCAATGATTTTAATGGCAGTATAATATTTCTATATATAAGCGGCGAGTTTGAGAAGGAAAATTTTTATCTTACAAGGCAAGAACGAGAAATTGATTCTTACAATAACAGCTTAAAATATATCTATATGATATAATCTAGAGAGAAATGTAAAAGAATCAGTAGCCTATGTTGAAATAGAATACAGGAAATCGGATAAAACCTATCTGTGAATATTATTCAGTCTGAAAATGAGGTTTTGCAATTACGGAATGATTTGAAGGATTTATATCTAATAAACAATAGATCCATCAGGTTGCCAGCGTAAGATGTCTCTTGATGGTACTCCATAATGAAAAGATTGTTCAGATTTTATAGTGCCATTTTCATAATACCATTTTTCATTACCATGTTTTTGATCATGAAAATATTGGACTTCATACATAATTTTCTTATTGGTATAGTATTTTATCCAGATGCCATGAAGTTTGCCATTGCTGTATTCAGACTCAGAGATAAGAGATCCACCTTCAGACCAGTGCTGGCTTATACCATCCAGCTTCCCATTTAAATATTCGGCAGTGTATTCCTGTTGCCCATTTGGGTAGTAAGAAACTTCCGTATGTACTGGGGATGGTGATTCTGAAACTTTATGGCTTTTCATAAGTGCGCAATTCCCGGCAATAATAGATATAGTAAACAGGGCGGCTATTAATTTAAGAGAATATGCTATTGATAAATATTTATACAGATATTTCATTTTTAATAATATTATTCGCAAAATGTGATCTGTGACCAATATAGATCGAAGAATATGAAATAAGTTTA
>PAOL01000002.1 GCA_002708475.1 Oleispira sp.
GTAATCATCTTTTCAGCATTGGTTACAAAATAAGGGGATAAATATCCTCTATCAAACATCATGCCTTCAACAACATCTAGTTCTGTATCTAAGCTTTTCGCCTCTTCAACAGTAATTACACCTTCTTTGCCAACCTTTTCCATCGCTTCAGCGATTAAACGGCCAACTGTTTCATCAGCGTTTGCAGAAATAGTACCTACCTGAGCAATTGCCGTCGTATCTAAACAAGGCTGAGACTGCTCTTTAATAGATTCCACAACAGCAGCAGTTGCCTTATCGATACCGCGCTTAAGATCCATTNGGTTCATGCCCGCAGCAACAGACTTCAAACCTTCGTTAATAATCGCTTGAGCCAATACAGTTGCCGTAGTCGTTCCGTCACCAGCTTGGTCGTTAGCTTGAGAAGCTACTTCTTTAACCATTTGTGCGCCCATGTTTTCGAACTTGTCTTTTAGTTCGATTTCACGAGCAACAGAAACACCATCTTTCGTGATGGTTGGTGCGCCAAAAGATTTCTCTAAAACAACGTTACGACCTTTAGGGCCCAAAGTAACGCGAACCGCGTCAGCCAATATGTTTACACCAGCTAACATTTTTGCGCGTGCGCTATCACCAAATAATACGTCTTTAGCAGCCATTTTCTTTCCTTCAAATTTGTTTAATTTTTCTACACTAATTAATTTTCAAATCACTATTGGATGTTTATGTAGCAAATGTGGGAGACAGGAGTCGAGCCCAAGGCTACNGGGAAGTATTTATGCCGTTTTGTGAAATAAATACCCAATCATGATTAATACTTAGATTTATTACGCTTCAAGAACGCCGTAGATATCACTTTCATTCAAAATCAATAATTCTTCACCATCGATATCGATGGTGTTTTGACCAGAGTATTTACCAAAAACGACGACATCGCCTTCTTTAACGGCTAAAGCCTGAACTTCACCATTATTTAAAACACGACCCGAACCAACGGCAACAACTTCACCTTGATTCGGTTTTTCTGCTGCAGCACCCGGAAGGATAATGCCACCAGCGGTTGCTTGCTCTTCTTCTTTACGGCGAACAACAATACGGTCATGTAATGGACGGATTTTCATTTGCTACATTCTCCAACGGTTTAGATCCAACTTTTCGGATCAAATAATGTGTAATAGAGGCCTAAAGGCCTCCGATAAAAATATATGGTTAACTTATAGGGGCTTTCGTTGAGAATTCAACGGCCAAAGGAAAAAAAACCTACTTGTCCTCTTTAGTATATTCGCCTTCAATAACGGTGATTTTCTCTTGGGAACCTTGCGAACGGCCCTCTTGAGAGTAAACATCTTTGAATGATCCCGTTTCAAAAGTACTTGTAGACTGAAAGCTCGCTCCAGACATCATACGAGGTGCAATAAAAGCCATTACTTTATGAACCAAAGCTTTACGTGTAGCCGGCACTAATAAGATAAAACCAGCCGCATCTGTTACGAAACCAGGTGTTAATAATAACGCTCCAGCCAACGCTAATAGAAAGCCTTCTGCCATTTCTTGAGCAGGCATTTGCCCTTGCTGCATTTTTTGGTTTGCGCGCAATAACGTACTAATGCCTTGCTGNCGCAATAATTTCACACCAACAAATGCAGTGATGATAATAAGACCTAAAGTCCAGCCAATTCCAATGAAGCTGTTAACTTTTAAAATAACAGCAAGTTCTATTAATGGAATGATAATAAAAATAAGTAATAAGGGCATTTTTCTTCCTGCAGTAATATAGATAACTATTGTGACTCTATTAAACAAGATGGGTTCATTCACTAGTATTTCAAGACCTAGTCAAAAATCACCGATTATTAACATAAGCTGTCTATAATGGCCCTCATATACATTTGAAGTTCAAAGGAAAAGCCATGAATTTAACCAACAAAGTCATCGCAATTACCGGTGCAGGCCAAGGCTTAGGCCGAGCAATGGCAATCTACTTAGCCGATAAGGGCGCAAACATTGCGATTATCGATTTAAATCTAGATCAAATGGAAGAGACCCAAAAACAAGTTGAAGCAACTGGCCGAAAAGCGGCGATTTTCCCGTGTAATGTTGCTGATGAGCAGCAGGTTGAGGACACTTTTTCTAAAATCCCTGCTCAAATGGGTAGCCTAGATGGGTTAATCAATAACGCTGGAATTCTTCGCGATGGCTTAATGGTTAAAGCCAAGGGCGATGATATTTCAAAACTAAGCATGCCTCAGTGGCAAACAGTGATAGACGTTAATCTTACAGGTGTATTTTTATGCGCTCGTGAAGCGTCGATTCAAATGATTAAACAAGCACAAGCGGCAGGCGAATCTAACAACCCAGACATTTGCGCAGGCTGTATTATCAATATTTCCAGTATTTCTCGTGCCGGTAATATGGGCCAAAGTAATTATTCTGCGGCTAAAGCAGGTGTTGCTGCGATGACAGTGACTTGGGCAAAAGAGCTAGCGCGCCAGAATATTCGTGTGGCAGCCATTGCTCCTGGTTTCATCGAAACCGAAATGACCAAAGGTATGAAACCAGAAGCCTTGGCAAAAATGTCGGCAGGCATTCCGCTAAAACGCATGGGAAAACCTGAGGAGATTGCTCATTCTGCAGCCTTCATCTTCGAAAATGATTATTACACCGGCCGTATTATCGAATGCGATGGTGGTTTACGTTTGTAGCAACATCAACAATCGCTCGTTAAGTGCGTGGTTACTGCCCGCACTTTACTTGCATTCAGTGTGTAGTTCAGGCTTGTACGGCACGCTGTAAATACATCCCTGTAAGCTCAGCGATGACCTCCTGTCATCGGATGGCCTGCAATCCTAAACTCCAAACTTCACCGTAAAGTGCTAAAGTAAGCAAAATTTAAGAGTGCTGTGTTCTAAAAAAGATGACTCCCGAAGAAACCCTCTATCAACTCATTGCCGCCATTCCAAAAGGTAATGTCGCGACCTACGGGCAGCTAGCAAGACTGGCGGGCCGCCCGACTTCTGCCCGCTGGGTCGGACGAACTCTAAAACACCTCCCCAACGATTCCAGCTTACCTTGGCACAGAGTTATTAATGCCCAAGGAAAAATCAGCTTCCCTGAAGGTAGTGAGGCTTGGCAAATTCAAAAAGACAAATTAGCAGATGAAGGCATTCTGTTGCACAATGGCCGCATTCGATTAAAGGACTTNCAGTGGTCATGCTAACGCGCTCTACCCCTAAATGGCTGNNTCCATTTTTACACCGCCGTTTATTAATTTGCCTCTTCACCGGCTTTGCCTCTGGCTTNCCGTTATTTATTCTTTATCAGCTCGTTCCNGCTTGGTTACGCAGNGAAGGNGTCGGACTTAAAGANATCGGTTTCTTTGCCTTAGTCGGTATTCCTTATACATGGAAGTTCGTTTGGTCTCCTTTAATGGATAGGTACGCACCTTCCACTATGGGCCGTCGTCGAAGCTGGATGCTAATAACTCAAGTTTTAATGCTGGCCAGTATTGGCTACCTCGGTTTCTTAGACCCTAAAACACAACTTTCTGAAATTGCTATTTTATGTGCAGTCACTGCCTTCTTAAGTGCCAGTTTAGATATCAGCATCGACGCTTTTCGTCGTGAAATATTACCCGATAAAGAGCTTGGTTTAGGTAATAGCATACACGTCACAACCTACCGTATTGCCAGCCTTATCCCTGGTTCTTTGTCGCTTATTCTAGCCGATCACTATGCTTGGGATTTTGTCTTTATTATCACAGCTGCCTTCCTATCTTTAGGTATTCTAATGGTCATATTCAGTGATGAACCAGAAGTAAATAGCCAGCGCCCACTAACCCTTAAAGCGGCTATTACAGAACCCTTCCAAGAATTCTTTGGTCGTCATGGAGTAAAATCTGCCTTGTGGATTTTATCTTTTATGTTCCTTTATAAAATCGGCGATAGTATGGCGACTGCATTATCGACCCCGTTCTATTTGGATTTAGGTTTTTCGAAAACNGAGATAGGATTAGTCGCAAAACACGCTGCTCTCTGGCCGGCTATTTTTGGCGGTATTTTTGGCGGTATATTAATGCTAAGAATTGGAATTAATAAAGCACTGTGGTTATTCGGTGCTGCTCAAATCATATCAATCCTAGGTTTTGCACTAATGGCTGAAATTGGTCACAACCTTTGGGCGCTGGCCCTAGTTATTGGCTTCGAATATTTAGGGGTAGGCTTAGGAACAGCAGCCTTTGTTGCCTTTATTGCCCGCACAACATCACCTGCCTACACCGCGACACAATTGGCACTTTTTACTGCACTAACGGCACTACCAAGAACCTTTGCTAATGCTACTACGGGGATTATTGTCGAAAATATTGGCTGGACGAACTTCTATCTATTCTGTACTGCTATTGCTGTACCGGGAATGTTGTTACTCGTCAAAGTTGCCCCATGGAATGAGCAGACTATCGATCAAGTTTCAGTAGATACAAAAAAGCCCGCTCCTGCTGAATAGCAAGACGGGCTCTTTTCATACAAGAAACTGAAGCCATAAACGGCTTGAGTTTCACAAGTTAGTTTCTAGCCATAGATTTAGTCTTTAAAGTTTTTAAACATTAAAGGTAGCTCAATCGTTTCATCTGCCTTTAACATCTGCATAACCTGCTGCAATTCATCACGTTTTTTACCCGTAACGCGTACCATCTCGCCCTGTACCGCAGAAGTTACCTTTATCTTACTTTCCTTAATCTTCTTATTAATGATGCGACCGAGGTCCTTATCAATGCCCTGACGCAATTCAGCTGGCATTTTAACCTGCTTACCTGCACCTACTAATTTGCCATATTCAAGGCAAGACACCTTGATTTTGCGCTTAATAAGATTAGCTTCCAGCATCGGTTTCATCTGCTCAATCTGAAATTCTTCATTAGCCGTCATCATCACTTCTTTCTCTTTTAGCTCGAACGTTGCATCAACGCCTTTAAAATCGAAGCGAGTTTTTACTTCACGATTAGCTGAATCCACTGCATTTTGAGCTTCATGCTTTTCAATTTCCGATACGATGTCAAAAGATGGCATCAGCTATCTCCTATATTTAATTGTTTAGTCGAATAATAAATAGAATAATTGCGCTATATATACCCTTTAAATGGCACTCTGGCAATAATCGACTACATTATGAGTATGGATAAAAGAATGATACTCAATGGAGCCGGAACCTACTTTTTTACGGTTCGCGGTGCAAAAGATGCCCCGATTTTTCGCTCAGTATTTGAATATGAATACTTCAGGAAGATTTTGGCGCAAGAAAAAGGCTGTGAGCTTATCGCTTACGTATTCTCTGAATATGAAGTTAGATGGGTAATGCACTGTGAACAAGATTGGCAGGTAATTCTGGATAATTTGCGCGCACACATGCAAGAATTGCACTTTAAGCTTTGGCATAAACATCAACAAATACTATCCGAGTCAGCAGAAGTCATATTTGTTGAAGAAGACCGCTATCTTGTGCCCCTTGTGATGGAGATGCATTACTGGCCTGTGCGAAAAGGCCTTGTTGCCAGCCCTGATGTTTACCCATGGAGTTCTGATCACCTTTATCGAAATATAAAGCAACCAGATTGGCTAGCTAGCCATCGTATGCTTAAGCGTATGACGAAACAGCGCTGCAATACACTCGTACGTTATGAACGCATGATGGAGCAATTCACTCCTTGGGACACTGAAGAAGTTGAGAATCCACTTTATAAAGCATTCGCAAGCAGCGCTTATATAGCTCTGCATTTGCGTAAGAAAAAGACCGTTGATAGATTCTCAGAAGCTCAAATTATCGCTCTACGAATGGAAGCTGAAAAACTCGTTACCAGTATATTGGGAAATTCTGTAGAACAGGTTAAACAACCTAGATCTCGCCGCCAATATCAACANATTGAGCCTCTTGTTATGTGGCTACTATCACAAACTGATTGCAGCATTCAGCAAATGTCTTTTACCTTTGATTTGGATGAAACCATTATTCAAGGGTGGATTCGTAGTTTACCTAACCAACACCCAGAATCATTTCTAACCCGTATTCAACAAGCATGGCAAGAACAAGGTCATGCAAACAGTGCACTAATTAAAGATGCAGAGATTGTTTCCCAAGCCAGCTAAAGACGTATAATAAGAGGTTATGAACAATACCTCCTATGAAGCATCNCTCACTATCGGCATTATTGGCTTAGGTGCAATTGGCTGCCTAATCAGCAGTCAATTGCCAAAAAATAGCAAAATATTTGCATTACCAAGAAATCCACTTCAGAAAAGTACCTTCTTTGAACTGGAAGACCGCACCTACGAATGGCCAACTTGGCAAGGTGAAGCCTTAGATATTCTTTTAGTCTGCTGTAAGGCGAGCCAAACTGTTCAAGCACTTCAGCAGTGGAAAGACGCCATCAGTCCTGAGACTCAAATAGTCTTATTACAAAATGGTCTTGGGCAGCACCAACTGATCGCAAAAGCCTTTCCTCAAAATACCCTATTTGCCGCATCGACCACAGAAGGTGCATTTCGTAGTCACACACATAAAGTAACTCATGCAGGAATTGGACAAACACAATGGGGGTATTATAGCGGTAAAAAAGAGCCCTTTAAGCTGCCATTAACATCACTGAAAGGAAAGCACGCCTGGTCAGATAACATTAAACAAACCTTGCTCGATAAATTAGCAATCAATGCGATCATTAATCCGTTAACGGTTAAGTATCAGTGCAAAAATGGCGAATTACTAACGCAACCAGAGGCATTGTTAGAGTTCAAAGCACTCTGTATAGAGGTCGACAGTTTCTTTCGCCAAGTCGACTATTCAATAAGCTTTAACCTATTCGAAAAAGCTCAATCAATTGCCCAGCTCACGGCCAACAATTACTCTTCAATGTTGCAAGATATTCGAAATAATCGGCTTACAGAAATTGATTTCATAAATGGACATTTATTAAACGAAGCTTCAAAATATGCTATCNATATGCCTATATCTACAACACTGTTGAAGCTCGTAAAATTTCATGAGCAAAAAAATAAGATATGCTAGTATCTATTACTGCCTCGACATAAAAAAACTGTAATAAAAATAAAATAATAGAATTCAAAATTAACCTATAAGGATACTATCTTGCTAGTTCGTCAGAAGGTTATTACCGCAACCATTATTACTTGCACCTTTATCACGATACTCGCGACTATCTCTTATATTCTGGCGGCGGATCGAGTTGGAAGAGAGCAACTAGCACCTGAACTAAGTCGCTCATNTGCTGATATATTTCAGCTACAGTTATTACAAAAATCTAATGATATTTTAACATTGCAAGCACTGGCCAATAGTATGGTGCAGCATTATCAAATCAAAGAAATAGCACTATATAATGCTCAGCGCGATAGAATCATTTACGAATGCACTAAGACTTGCTTCAGTAACTTACCGGTATACTACGATCCTTCAATCACTGTTCCAGCTTCTCAATTCACCTACAGTCTTAACACAAAAAATTCAGATGAATATTTAAATTTAACCATTGAAACCGATGTTGAATTACCACAATTCTTTTATGCAGATACATTATCTACCACTCTTTTCATCGCATCTATTTCAACATTATTACTNTTTTTNCTATACAGTATTATTCGTCACTGGCAACGTTCTCCTTATAAAAAATTACTCGACACCATTAAAAATATCGAAATAAAGCCAGATGAAAAAATACGGTTTGATCAAAAAGATGCCGATACTGCACAATTATCCCACGCACTNAATGAGTTAATTGAACTTAACGAAGATCGTGAACAAGTATTCAAAAAAGAAAAAGAAAAATCAGAAAGCGCACGAATTCGCGCCATTCGATTATCTAACGAAACAAGAAAAACGAACGANAAATTAGCACAAGAAATTACAATACGCCGATCGATAGAAACACAGCTAACTCATACACGCAGTTTTTTAGACAGTATTATCGACTCAATGCCATCTGCACTTTTCACACTCGACCAAAATGGCTATATCATCCAATGCAATCAGCAAGCCGCAGATTGGTTAGCCTGTGAGCGCGAACCTTTAGTTGGAAACCGTCTAGCTAACTATATTCCTATGTTTAATGAAATCGACCTTNAGTTTAATGAAGACTCTACACCTGAGGTAACAAAACTTGAGCGCGTAAAACTGTCTTTACCCATAGGTGATTTCCCTGCCGACATAACACTCTACCCTCTTAAGGATAAAAACCTAAATGGTCTAGTAATACGTATCGATGACATAAGCAAGCGTGAAAAGATGGAAGAAGTCATCATGCAGACAGAAAAAATGAAATCCGTTGGTGGACTTGCTGCTGGGATGGCCCATGAAATTAATAACCCTCTTGGCGCGATACTACAAGGTGTACAAAATATACAGCGTCGCATTCATCCAGAACACGAAGTTAATCAACAAAGTGCTGAAAAANTTGATCTAGATCTTAAAACGATGAACCTCTATTTAGACGATNGAGATATACTCAAATTTATTAACAATATTCAAGATGCTGGTAAAAGAGCTGCNAGTATCGTTTCTAATATGCTTCAGTTNTCTAGAGGTAATCAAAAGAGTTTAACCANCATTGCTGTTAAAGACCTTCTTGAAAGCTCATTGACGATNGCTCGTGCGGATTTAGAGCTAAAAAGCATTAATATTAATGTAGAAAGCATTAATNAAAATATGATGCTTCATTGTATTCCCTCGGAGCTAGAACAGGTCATTTTGAATTTATTACAAAATGCAGCTCAAGCTTTATTAGAGCACCAAGGACAAACAACGAACCTAGATTGGAAACCCCAAATTGCAATATCTGCCGAACAACAAGATGAGCAGATAATCATTAAAGTAAAAGATAATGGCCCAGGAATGGATGACATAACACGTCGCCGTATCTTTGAACCCTTCTACACCACTAAAGATGTTGGTCAAGGTACAGGTCTTGGTTTATCAGTTTCCTATTTTATTATCACGGCTCACCACCAAGGACAGCTCGATGTTATATCTAGCCCTCAGCAAGGTGCCTGCTTCATTATTAAACTGCCTAACACGGCAGTTAGACTTGACCAGAATTAAAATAACACTTACCCTACGCGCTCATTTAGGTGCTGTTGAATATCCTTATTTAACAGTTAAACGGGAAGTTTGGTAAGTCACTGCTACGCATACGAATCCAACGCTGCCCCCGCAACGGTGATCGGCTTAACTTATTGTCATATGCCACTGTGGTGCTCTCTTTTTAAATAAAAAGATCGAGCCTATGGGAAGGTGCAATAAGAGGGAATTTATTCCCAAGCCGTCAGCCCGGATACCGGCCTGAATTTTTAACGATAGCACGGTGGGTGCTATAAAAATTCTAGCTAAATAATATTTAGCGACCTCGTTTGGTATTACCATGAAAAAAATTGTCTTCTTAACGGCACTACTTCCGATAATCTCTTTTGCAGAAGTTGCTCTCGATACTCAAAAAGTTACCGCAAACAAAATAACGGATACTCAAGTTTCTAATAGCACAATTATTAGCAAAGAAGAGATCGAGTTATTACAAGCAAGTAATTTGAGTGAAGTATTAACCCAACTGCCTGGGTTCCAAGTAACCCAGCAAGGTGGTAATGCACATACTCAGTCCTTCGTAATGAATGGCTATCGTTCAGATCAAGTTTTGATCTTATTAAATGGCCAACGTTTTGGCTCTGCAACGCTCGGGCAGACAACTTACAATACAATCCCTGCCAATATCATTCAAAGAATAGAAGTTGTTTCAAATGCACGTTCGGCTATTTATGGATCGGATGCAATGGGTGGAGTTATCAATATTGTTACTAATAGTGATAGTTCGAAAAGCAATAACATTCGTTTGGCGCTAGGTAATCAACAGACCTCTCAGTTCTCTACAGACCTTAATAAACAAATTGGTGATCTTTCATTACACCTTTCTGGCTTTACAGAAAAAACTCAGGGTTATGATGTATTAGAATCAAATGATACTGATAATGACGGCAGCGAGCGCCATACCTTAGGCTTAGACGCTAGCTATCAAGTAAACAACAATAATGTAATTTCTATTTCAAACCAAAATAATCGTGGTAGCGTTGATTATGATGGCAGAACTGGAAATGATAGACAAAGAGATTACCAACAACAAGTTTCAAATATTGGATGGCAGTACTCTGATGATACATATGGGATCACTACAAACTATGGAGAAAGCTACGATAAGAGCTGGAACTATGGCAACGGAGTATCTCGCTCAGATGCAGACGGATTTATTACCGAAAGCAAAATCATTGATATCACTGCCAGAGCTCAAGTAACTGATAGCCAATCTGTATTATTAATAACAGACTACAGAGAAGATGACATCAGTAAATCTGATTCAGAATATGAAGAAACAGAAGGTAGCGTAAACGGCCTTGGTATATCACATAGCTTCAGCTCAAAGAATGTAAACACAGAGATAGGAATTCGTCGAGATGATTCAACTCTATTTGATGAAAACTACTCTTACTCTGCATCCGGTGAATGGTTCATAGTNCAAAATCTATCACTAACAGCCGCCATTAATACAGGCTTTAAAGCTCCTAGTTTTAACGACCTATATTATCCTTTTGTTGACTATGGAATTTATGGCACTTATCAGGGCAACCAAGACCTGACACCTGAAGAATCGATAAATCGCCGTATCGCGATTAAATACGACAACCACCTTTCAAGCTATGAGTTTAGCTATCAACATAGTAATGTTGATGATTTAATTCAATGGCAAGATATTGGTGGTGGAGAAAACAAGCCAGTTAANGTTGACCAAGTATTACTTCGTAATACAACTTTTTCATGGAGTCAGAACTGGTCAAATGTATTCACTAGNCAACTATCCTATGAATGGAATCACGCTGTAGATTTAGAAACACACAATTTGTTGCAGAGACAATCTGCTAGAGTTGCTAAGCTAAATTTAAATTACAGTCACAATATTTTTAGCTTAGGGTCTAATATTAGACACCTTTCCGAAAGTTATGATGATGCGGATAATGATGACCTATTGGCAGCTTACACTTTGATTGATGCGCATGGAAGTATTGCTATAGCATCTAATTTTACTGTTGGATTACGCTTAAATAACTTAACAAACAAAAAATATGAAACAGCTAAAGGCTACCCTGCACAAGAGCGTACATATCTTGTAAATGGTACCTTCACTTTTTAAGCTTTAATTTTTAAGGAAAATATAATGGGCAACCGACTATCAAAGATTTCCACCAAGACAGGTGATAAAGGCGAAACTGGCTTAGGTGACGGTAGTCGGATTAGTAAAACCTCGACTCGAATTCACGTTATTGGCGAAGTCGATGAAGTGAATTCTTGGGTAGGTGTTTTATCAGCCGAGTTGGATAAGAAAGATCCACATCAAGTTATCCTTAGTCAGATCCAACATGACCTTTTTGATCTTGGCGGTGAACTTTGTGTCCCGGGCTATAAAGCCTTAGCGCCCAGCATGCTTGAGGGTGTTGAAAATGCACTCGTGGATATCAATGAATCTCTTCCGCCATTAAAAGATTTCATTTTACCAGGCGGCAATAAAGCAACATCTTATTGCCATATGGTAAGAAGCGTAAGCCGTCGTGCTGAGCGTGAAATTGTTGAATTAGCGAATGAAGAAGCCCAAGCGGGTAATGAGGTAAATCCTCTTGCGATTCAGTATTTGAATCGTCTATCCGATTTTTTCTTTGTATTAGCAAGAGATATTGCTAGAAAGGATGGCGGCCAAGAAGTTCTTTGGAAAAGCCGCCATACTCAATCGAAAGATGCGTGATTTTTAGACTTTAAAACGCTCGACTCTCTCTTTTAAAGATGCGGTTAAGGCTTGTGTTTCACGCACAGCTTTAACCGTTCCTTCTACATTTTGAACGGTTTCTTCGCCCTGTTCTCGGATAACCAATAAGTTACTATCCAATGCTTTCGCTGCGTCTTTCTGACTACTAGAGCTTGAAACAATTTCAAGTGTCTTCACCTGAATGTCTTGCATACTACCCTGAATACTTTCTAATGCTTCACCAACTAGTCCTGAACTTTCAACTGTTTTATTAACCATTGTTCGGTTAACTTCCATAGTATCTACAGCTCGTTGAATATTTTGCTGTACTTCTTTTATCAAACTATCAATTTCTTCTGCAGAACCTTGAGTTCGACTGGCGAGTGTTCTTACTTCATCTGCAACAACGGCAAAACCTCGACCTTGCTCACCTGCTCGCGCAGCTTCAATAGCAGCATTCAATGCTAATAAATTTGTTTGCTCCGCAATACCTTTAATCGTGCCTAGAATAGAACTGATATTGGTTGAATTATCAGCTAAATGATTAACCGCCTCCATAGAGTTACTCATCTCCTCAGACAATTGCTTCACATCAGTAATAACATTTAATACTACCTCTCCGGCCTGACTTGAGCGTTCAGCTCCAGATAAAGCAGACTTTTCTGCATCACCTGCAATAGTAACAACCAAAAGTGCACGCTCGGACATATCTGTAATCGTATTCGCGACTTCTTCAGTTTGTGCCATTTGTGTATTTACAGACTGGCGACTGCTATTAGCAATAACTTCTACATCAGAAACTTTCTCACTCACGTTATCAGCAGTTTCTTTCACGACAGACAAAATGCCACGTACTTCTGATGTCATCTCATTAAAAGCATCTCTTAACTGCCCCATTTCATCTTTACCATTAAATCGAATCTCTTGTGTTAAATCCCCTTTGGCAATTTTTTGGGCGGCAGCATAAAAGCGTGCTATTGAATATTGAACCGACAAAAAGAATGCCGAATATAAGTATATAATCACTATCAAGACAGCTAATAATGAGAAGGCCGTTGTCATCATATGTGAATTTTGAGAGTCTAAACGAGCTTGCAATTTATTGGCAATTAAAGGAAATAGGGTACCATCTAAGGCTTTCAGCGCTTCAATTTTAGGTTGTGAATACTGTTGAAACTCTTGCCAAGTCATATTGATATTAGATGCCGCAATAATTTCTTCATCAATTGTCATTTGAATATCAATCATACCTTGACCAGACTGTGCTGCTTGTTCTGCTACCTCACTCAAACCAATAGTTTTTAAACTACTCGTTATAAGTTGAACATCTGGTTCAGCCGCAGACATTAAATCAAAAACGTCATTCATCAAATCGTATGTCATTGATTGCAAGTACTGCTCGATCATCGCAAAAATACCCGCCGAATACCCAACCCCAGCTGCATTTCTAATAACAGGGGAATTAGATAATGTAATCAACATAAGTTGCTGTACTGCAGGATCTGAATCGAGTGCTAAGCCCGTACTTTGAGAATATTTATTAATAATCAAATACAACTGATCAATGACTTGTTGATAATAATTAATTTGGTCTGAAAGTGTTGGCATACGTGATTCGCCATCAACACCTAATGAGCTAAAATTTTCTTTTTCGAAATTAATTAACTGCTCTTTCAGCTCTGCATTATCAATTTTGCTCATCGCTTTTTTAAGCTGTGAATCTATTAAAGTCCGATGTTCAAGTACTTTTTTCTTCAAGTCATCATCTTGATGAAAAACAAAAGGAGCAGCATGGTTACGATAATCTTCAAGCGCGTAAGCAACCATCATCATCTCTTGAATATTGTATACCGCAACAAGTTCTCGCTCTGTTTTCTTCAAGCTTTGATAAGCTGCATTAAATACTTGTCCGCTTAAAATAACTAAAGGCACCATAAATAAAAAACTAATTAGCCCAAACTTTGCAGCATAACTTAATTGACCCATCAAACGGATGGCAGGCCAAAGTATTTTTTTAAACATACTCTCTCACTTTTTAATTATTTTCGTTAAAGCAATAAGCTACACAGCTACCTGCCTCAGTAATGCCCGTTGTGCGTGGCTTATAAGACTAACTGCCTAATATCTCCAAGCAATTCAGCTAAACGCTGACTAAATCGCGCAGCTTCCGCACCATCAATCACCCGATGATCATAAGAAAGTGAAAGTGGTAACATAAGCTTAGGCACAAATTCACTACCATTCCACATTGGCTTAATTTCAGCACGAGATAGGCCTAAAATGGCAACTTCGGGTGCATTTACTATCGGTGTAAATGCCGTTCCACCTATGCCACCAAGGCTAGAGACACTTAGGCAACCGCCCTGCATATCCACTAACCCTAGCTTACCTTCTCTCGCTTTCTGTGCTTTTTGGTTTAAGTCTTGTGCAATTTCAGTAACCGTTTTCTGATCAACATCACGAATTACCGGTACTAATAACCCCCCAGGAGTATCGACTGCGACACCTATATTCGTGTATTTTTTATAAATTAATGATTGACCATCTGCCGACAGTGAAGCGTTAAATTGCGGAAACTCTTTCATAGCAGTCGCGAGTGCTTTCATAACAAAAGGAACTGCTGATAGTTTTTGCTCTGTATTAGGTTTAGTATTCACCTGTTTTCTGAAGGCTTCTAACTCACTAATATCTGCTTGATCAAATTGTGTAACCTGAGGAGCATTAAGCCAAGCTGCTGTTAGATTCTTAGCGGTAGCCAATTTAATTTTATTCAGTGCAACCACTTCGGTTTCACCAAATTTACTGAAATCAACTTCTGCGACTTTCGGGATACCCGAACCACCAGCAACTTGTGGATTTTGCAGTGCTGCTTTGACATGATCTTGAACATCATCTTTTGTCACACGGCCGCGCGTACCACTGCCTTTGACTAACGCTAAATCAACACCAAACTCACGAGCTAACTTTCGTACTGCTGGGCCAGCGTGCACTTGACCCGAAGGCTTCACATCTTCAACTGGGGAACTACTCGTTACAGGTTTTTCTGTGCTATTTTTTGATGTTCTGTTTTCTGTACTGTTTATTGTACTAGCAGCAGTTGTATCACCAGTTGCGGAGTTTTCTTTATTGTCTGCGATATTTTGTGCACCTGAAGATTGAGATACCAACAATTCAATCATGGCATCGCCAACAGAAACTTTATCTCCGAGAGTTAGTAGAATTTTTTCTACCCGGCCTGATTTCCCCGCTGGAATTTCCATTGAGGCTTTATCAGTTTCTAATGTTAATACTGATTGTTCAGCATCGACCTCTTCGCCAACTTTTACAAGCAGCTCAATCACTTCGACCTGATCAGAGCCACCAAGATCTGGCACGGGAATCGTTTCAACACTTGCTGTTTCAGTACTTGTTTCAGTACTTGTTTCAGTGCTGGGGTTAGAGGCCACATTAGATGACTGTTCTGATTCTGGGGCTTCCTCTAACTCATCCTTTTTTTCTGACTTAACTGCTTTTTCCTCAGATTTGATGCTGGCTTCTGATGTTTCAATTTCCCCGTATTGATCCCCTTCATTAACTTTATCACCAACTTTTATTGTCAAAGATGAAATCGTGCCATTAAGCGGTGATGGAATCTCCATCGTAGCTTTGTCTGTTTCCAAAACGATGACGCTTTCTTCAGCTTCAACTTGATCCCCAGCCGCCACTAAAATTTCAATAACTTCTACTTGCTCTGCCCCACCTAAATCTGGGACGGTTAATGATTCAATCGTCATATTATCCATCCTTAGCTATATAGTGGGTCTAATTTACCAGGGTTAATACCAAGCTCTTCACGTACCTTCGCCAATACATCATCAGCTACTTTACCGTCCTTTTTCAGCTCATATAATGCAGCCCAAGCAATATGCTGCCAATCAACTTCAAAAAAGTGACGTAAGTTTTCACGAGTATCACTTCGACCAAAACCATCCGTACCAAGCACTTTGTATTCGCGGCCTTCTGGAATATAAGGGCGAATTTGATCACCATACGTTTTTATATAATCCGTTGCGGCAACAATAGGGCCTGCAGTATCTTGCAGCTGACGGGTTACATACGGTATTTCAATAGTATCTCCTGCTGACAGGAAATCTTGACGCTCACAACCAAGGCCATTACGTCGAAGTTCATTAAACGAAGTAACACTCCAAACTTGAGAGCAAAAACCATTTTCTGCCAACCAGTCCGCTGCTTTTTCAACCTGTAATAAAATCGATCCACAACCTAATAATTGGATGCAATTTGAATTATCTTTTTCTGCAGTCCCAACCGTTTTCAATGGATACATACCACGNCGGATACCTTCTTCAGCACCTTCTGGCATTTCAGGGTGAGTATAATTTTCGTTCATTGTTGTAATGTAATAGAAAACTTTTTCTTTCTTCTCATACATNCGATGCAAGCCGTCTTGCATAATCACCGCTAGCTCATACCCATACGTTGGATCGTAACTGACACAATTNGGAATACTCGATGCTAATACATGGCTATGGCCATCTTGATGTTGTAAACCTTCACCATTCAATGTTGTTCTGCCTGATGTTGCACCTATCAAGAAGCCTTGAGCCTGCATATCACCAGCAGCCCACGCCAAATCACCAATACGTTGGAAACCAAACATGGAGTAGAAAACATACACAGGTACCATTGCCAAACTATTCGTACTGTAGGATGTTGCTGCTGCCATCCAGGCTGCAAATGCACCAGCCTCATTAATACCTTCTTCTAAAATACGGCCTTTTTTATCTTCGCGGTAATACATCATCTGGCCAGAATCTACGGGGTTATATAGTTGCCCCCCTGAGGAATAAATACCTAACTGACGAAACATGCCTTCCATACCAAAAGTCCGCGCTTCATCAGGTACAATAGGAACAACTCGCTCGCCTAATGTTTTATCTTTTACTAACTGCGAAAGAACTCTTACGAATGCCATAGTCGATGAAATTTCACGCTCACCACTACCATCAAGCTGCCCTTTAAAACTGGCCAGTTCAGGCGCTTTTAACGCTTGCCAGTTTTCCGTACGAACTGGCATATAACCACCTAGTTTTTCACGCTGCTTGCGTAAATAAACCATTTCTGGACTATCTTCCGGTGGGCGATAAAAGGGAAGTTTCTCTAAATCTTCATCTCGAATCGGAACGTCAAAGCGATCTCGGAAAGCTTTCAAGCTATCAAAATCAAGTTTTTTCACCGAGTGGCTTGGGTTTTGTGCTTCAGCTTCTGGCCCCATGCCATAGCCTTTAACGGTATGCGCAAGAATCACCGTTGGTTGGCCTTTATGATTCATGGCCTGCTGATAAGCAGCAAACACTTTATAAGGATCATGACCGCCACGATTTAAATTAAAGATATCTTTATCACTCATATCTTTAATTAATTCTTTTAATTCTGGGTATTTATTAAAGAAGTGCTCGCGAGTGTANTTTCCACCCTTGGCTTTATAGTTTTGGAATTCACCATCAACNGTTTCATCCATACGCTTTTGTAAATAACCTTTGCGATCTTTCGCTAACAGCGGATCCCANAAACGCCCCCAAACTACCTTGATNACATTCCAACCNGCNCCNCGGAATGAGCTTTCCAGTTCTTGTATGATTTTACCGTTACCGCGCACGGGGCCATCAAGACGCTGCAGGTTACAGTTAACTACAAAAATTAGATTTTCTAATTTCTCACGACCTGCCAAAGAAATTGCACCTAAGCTTTCTGGCTCATCACACTCGCCGTCACCTAAAAATGCCCANACNTTACGATCTTTACGAGGCACTAATTCACGGGCTGACATATAACGCATAAAGTGTGCTTGATAGATGGCTTGCAGCGGCCCCAGCCCCATAGAAACGGTCGGAAATTGCCAATAATCAGGCATCAGCTTAGGGTGTGGATAAGATGATAAACCTGGCTTTAACGCTTCACGGCGAAAAGACTCTAGATCTTTTTCATCAAAGCGCCCTTCCAAATAAGATCGTGCATAAATACCTGGCGACACATGCCCTTGATAATAAATTAAATCACCTAATGGGGATTCTTCACTGTTGGGGTTAGGGGCGCGGAAAAAATGGTTAAAGCCTACGTCGTACAAAGTTGCACTAGAGGCAAAACTGGAAATGTGGCCACCTAAATCACCGGCATTCTCTTTGTTTGCCCGACTAACCATCGCTAGAGCATTCCAGCGAATAAGAGAGCGAATTCTTCGTTCAATAAATAAATCACCGGGCAANGGAGTTTCAGCTTCTGGAGGAATGGTATTACGATAAGGGGTTGTTAGGGCATAAGGAAGCGGGGCACCGTTCTTGGTAGCTCGCTCTGCAATACGCTCAATTAAGAAGTGCGCTCGTTCAATCCCTTCCGCACGAATAACGGAGTGTATCGCATCGATCCATTCTTTTGTCTCAATCGGATCGTTATCCTGCGTCTCTTTAAAATCGTCCATAGAATCCTTGCCCTAGTAGAATATTGCATAGCTCAATTCAGTATAGTTAAAGAATCCTATTTAGCGTCAGNTAAAGTCTCAATTATGGATTCTTTTTAATCTCTCTAGCTTTTTGAATTGCAGCACAAAGCTGCTCTGTTCCCAATAAGAAACGTGAAGAAGGTCTTTGAAAAAGTTCAGGCGCTATATGATACAACTGGCTATTCTCTACCGCCTGTAACCTTGTGTATTGGCGCCAATCGTCTAGCCACTCAGGGCGTGCCTGCCCCATACCACTGGCAACGATAATTTGTGGGTTCTGCACCAGAACAGACTCAATACTAACCTGAGGATTAGTCATAGCCAAGTCAGAAAAAATATTGACGCCACCACAGACTTCAATAGCATGACTAATAAAAGTATTACCATTCTGTGTCATTAAGGGCGCATTCCATACTTGATAAAAAACACTCACTTTTTCTTGATGACTGTAAGTTGTTCTCAAATACGTTAATTTTTTATTAAATTTATCAATCGCGGCCGCTGCTTGTGTATTATTATCGGTAATTTTCCCATAAACAAATAAAGCATTAGCAATATCTTTAAACTCTCGTGGATCTGATACTAAGATAGGCAAGCCTAATGCTTTTAAGCGATCAAGTTCGCGATTTCGGTTACCTTCAGGCCATGCAATTAACAGATCAGGCTTAAGTGCAACAATAGCTTCTATATTTAGCGCGCTATAGCCACCTACTCTAGGAATACTTTTTGCCGCTTCTGGGTAGTCAGAATACTGCACTGCACCGACAATACTTTCCCCTGCCCCCACTTCGAACAATAACTCGGTCGCGTGAGGCATCAAACTCACAATACGTTTTAATGGTTGATCAAATACGTGCTCTACACCATCGTCATCAACAACAATAATACTAGATTGTTCAGAATTCAACGCATGAGTTTCGAAACTCGCCGCTAAGTTAATACTTAGCGCACTCACTAATACGATTAATAATGGAAAAAACGTTTGTCTCATAATGCGCCTAGTAAAATATAAATAATAAGAAAATTAAATCTTCAAACTTGCTAACGCGGACTCTAAATGTTGCCAATTAGCTTCTGTATTCTTCGGCAAACCAAAACGTAATCCTGCTGGCGTCTTATTTGTTGCAGGTAAAAAACGAACTAATACCGCTTGTTTGGCCAATTGATTAAAAATATATTCAGACTTTGTATGATGAAGGGTTTGAAATAAATCAGTACCTTCACAACGACAAGAAAAATACGTTTCTAACAGCGCTGCTAAGCGCAATGATTGTTGCGATAAATCATAGCGCTGTTTATTGATCCACTCTTTATCTTGCAGGGCTAGCCTGCCTAAATATTGTGAAGGGTGGCTCACTGCCCAAGGCCCTAACATTTTACGCAATTGCTTAGTCGTTTTTTCAGCAGATAAAACAAACCCTAAACGCAATCCAGCCAATCCAAAGAACTTGCCTACCGAACGCAATACAAATAATCCTTCATGTTCTACTTGCCCCACCAAGCTGTGCTCAGGAGTCGTATCCATAAAAGCTTCATCAACAATTAACCAACCACCGCGCGAGTGTAAAATAGACCACCATTTCAATAATTGTTCTGCTGACCAACGATGCCCACTGGGGTTATCAGGATTTAATAAAATAAGAACGTCAACGGGTTGCTGAGTCAGTAGTTGTGTTATTTTTTCACAAGCAACCTTGTTAACACGATGTCCTTGCTCTTCCCAAGCAATACCATGTTCTGCATAACTACCCGCCGTAATCCACACCTTAGCCGTTCTTTTGGCTTTCGATCCGCGAAAGATCGCATTATACAAATTCGGCAATAAACGAATGGCTTGTTGTGAACCTGCAGACGCCAGAATATTACTCCGCTGAATTCTGCTATCCGCACATTCTGTATCTCGAAGGTAGTAATTTAACGCGACTTGCTCAAGGCCATCTTCTCTATCTCTTTGGTCTTCTGGTAGGCGCTGCCAAACAGCTGTCGGAATTGCAGGAATAGGCCAGCTGGCTGGATTAATACCTGTACTGATATCTAGCCACTTATCTGCTGGAATATTAAAATATTCGGCAGCTGCATTCAGTGCACCACCATGTAACGGTGAAAAAGAACCAAGCTGTGAACCATTAGAAGACAAGAACAAGTCCTCCAATACTAAACAACCAAAATAATAGAGTGCGCTGAACTAAATCCAAAGCATCAACAATGTGTCTAAACTGTGCTGATTCACCACAACCCATCGGTGATTTCTCTTGCCACTCAACATGTTCTTCGTCAGTATCTTCGGCCTTAGAGGTTGTATACCATGCGCCCTCACTTAAGCGAACATTAAGTGCCCCTGCACCCGACGTCATTACTGGGCCACCATTTGGACTAGAGCACGCTTTAGCCTGTGAACGCCAACACACTAAAGCTTTCTTCCCTTGCTCAATCGAATTCGCACAAAAAACAAAGCCATAAGCCGTTAAACGCGCAGGTAGATAATTCAACGCATCATCAAAATACGCAGAGAAACGACCAAAATATAAAAACTGTTTGGTTTTGTATCCCCACATTGCATCTAACGTATTAACCAATCGGTGCAAGATTGCACCTTCTACCCCTAAAATCATAAACCAAAATATCGTTGCAAAAAGCGCATCCAAACTATTTTCTAAAACACTTTCAACCGACGCTTGTGCAACTTGTGTTTCATCAAGTTGTTGGGTTTTTCGGCTGACAATCCAGCTGAGTTTTATTCGAGCAAGATCAAGCTGATTAAGCTTTAATTCGTCATAAATCGCACGTGCATGCTGCTGCAAACTCGACCAGCCGATGCATAAATACAAAAGACCCGCATCAATAAATACGTTAATAAAGTCAGGCAATGAATGTTGAATAATAATAACTGCGCCAACAATAGGAATAACGGCTAATAGGCACGCTAAAACGCCATTAATAAATTGGGTGCGGTTATCCACAGTAATATCGGTCGGTCGATTGAAGTTACGTTGTAAAAAATCAACATAGCGACCAAAACCTACTAAGGGATGGTATTTTTTAGGTTCGCCGTAACGATAATCTAAGGCGAGAGCCAATAAGAGTGAAAAAAAACTGAGGATCACATCAAAATCTCTTAGAATGAGGTACTTTACAGATTACGCTGATTTTAACAGGCTTACCCTTTTTATGCTTCATCAAGTTGAACAACAAGCTGCTCTAGTGCGCATTTTCGAGCAAAATAAACAGCTCACTTTGATGGTGCAAGGAACAACATCTGATGCAGGTAAAAGTACGCTCTGCTGTGCATTAGGCCGAGTGTTTAAGCGCCAAGGAATCTCAGTTGCCCCTTTCAAATCACAGAATATGGCTCTCAACAGCGCCGTTACAGAGGATGGCGGAGAGATTGGCCGTGCACAAGCATTACAAGCTCAAGCTTGTGGTTTAAAACCTCATACTGATTTTAACCCTGTATTGCTCAAGCCTACCTCAGATGTTGGCTGCCAAGTAATAATCAATGGTAAGGCCATTCAAAGCTCTAACGAGGGAGCTGACGGTATAAGTGGCGGAAAAATGAAAGCTCGCCAATATCACGATTATAAACCCACTGCGATGAAGGCCGTGCTCGCATCGCATGAACGCTTAAGGCAGCAATATGATTGGGTAGTTGCTGAAGGTGCTGGTAGTCCTGCTGAAATAAATCTTCGTGACCGCGATATCGCTAATATGGGGTTTGCTGAAGCGGTAGATTGCCCAGTGATTATTGTTGCAGATATTGATCGTGGTGGCGTATTTGCTCATATCGTTGGTACTCTTGATTGCCTATCAGAATCTGAGCGCAATCGCGTCGTCGGCTTTGTAATCAATCGCTTTCGTGGTGATGTGAGCTTGTTACAGCCAGGTTTAGATTGGCTAGAAGAGAAAACAGGGAAGCCTGTATTAGCGGTCCTTCCTTATTTGATGGGGCTGCATTTAGACAGCGAAGATTCTGTGAGTTTGTCGGAAACGTTAGACGATAAAGAACCAGATAAGGGTGGCACTCAAAATAGTCAGGGGCATCAGCAAAAGTTAAAGGTTGTAGTTCCGATTTATCCTCGCGTTAGTAACCATACTGATTTAGATCCTATCGCCGCACACCCTCAGGTGGATTTACAGCTAGTTGGCCCTTCTATTTCAGGTAGTCAGGTAACCGAAGCGGCCCATATTCCCAAAGCAGATCTCGTTATTTTACCTGGCTCAAAAAATACTCGCGCTGATTTAGCGTGGTTAAAAGAGCAAGGATGGTTACCTTATTTGCAGCAACATTTACGTTATGGCGGCAAGATTTTAGGTATTTGTGGTGGCTTACAGATGCTAGGCAAAGTAATTAATGATCCACATGGCCTAGAGGGTTTAATTGGCAGCAGTGAGGGGTTTGGCTGGTTAAATATTGAGACCGAATTACAGCCGGATAAAATGCTAAAAAATGTGTCAGGAACATTAAGTCTTCCTAANCAGAAAAGCTGCGATATTCANGGCTATGAAATCCACGCGGGGTTAACNTTAACGTCATTAAATTCATCAGGTGCAGAAGAAAATACGTCNATCATCAAAACCGATAATGATCATATTTGTGCTTTGCTTTCAGATGATGAACAAATACTTGCTAGTTACTGGCATGGACTAATGGACACTCCAGAAGCATTACAATCAATTTTACGCTGGGCAGGTGCAGAAACCCGTTTAGTCGATTATCAAGCATTACGTGAAAAAAGCTTAGATGCACTGGCTGATTCTGCCTTCGAGAGTTTTGATTGGATGAAGCTTGATAAATCGTTGGCTGAGTTTTCCCTAACTAGATAACGTACAAGGTTTTAATATTAGGCCTTCATCCAAATAGATGAAGGCCTTTAGTAGATTTACGTTTTATCTACAGTTACTTTTTATCTACAGTTACTTTTTATCTACAGTTACTTGCTTCGCAGTCACTTTTACTTCAATACGACGATTGCGTTTAGCAGCTTCTGCCGTATTAGACTCATCTAGCAAACGTGTTTCACCAAAACCTTCTGATGTTAAACGGGCGCTATCAATCCCATACTGCTTAATCAACAACTGACGTACTGAATCTGCACGCTGCTGAGATAAACGAAGGTTATAAGATGCTGCTCCACCAGCAGAAGAATGTCCCTCAATCGCCGCCTGACTGTTAGAGTAACGACTCATAAAGGCCGCAAAATCAGCAAACTGAGCATCATTCGGATTCGTAACCTTAGCGCTGTTGTTAGCGAAGTTGACGTTCAGGGAAATAGAGACTTCTTTCTCGGTTAATACACTGCAACCCGACTCATCAACCTTATCCGTTGTCGGTGTGACGGCACATTGATCAAGTCTATCAACGACACCATCGCCATCAGTATCCGTAGCCCCATTATCAAGTTCATTCACCTCTTCAATAACATCATCAATAACCTCATCCACAGCACTTTTTACAACGGGAGCTGTTGGAGTTGATACTCGCTTAGATTTTGACTGCGTAAATCCAAATTCGTAAGCCAAACCAATTTTAAGACCGAAGTCGATCAGGCTTTCATCAACATCCTGATACAAGGCCCCTTCTGTAATTGCCTTCCAACGCTCACTTAGTTGCCAGTGCTTACCAACACCAACATCCAGTAAGGTTCGCCGACCTTCAAGATTTTGATGCTTCACACCTGTAAAGACATACAAGTCGTCTTGATTTAGGAAGTATAAAATATCTGCACCGAAGCGATGACCGCTGTCTTCTGCATCAACACCACCTAATCGACTCTTTTTACGGCCTAAGTAATCTTGTGCAAATTCAGCACGAGCTGCCCATTTTTCGTCAAAACGCCAACCCGCTTCAATACCCAACCCCTTACCATCTTCTAGGTACCCAATCGGTTCAGGCTTCTGATTATCTGGATTGTAATATTCACCAAAAACCCCTACCCATCCACTGCTCTTCTGATCAGGCAATGATGCAGGTGCGGCAGTAGTAACAGAAGCCGATGCAGCCATTATCATACCAAGTACAAGGTGATTTTTTTTCATGAACAATCCTTAATATTATTGAGACTAAATTTAATTTAAATTACACAATTTAGATTCCCTACCTCGAGAGCAGGAATTTTGTCGCTACATCAAAACGCGAAAATCAAACTCAAACAAATATTTTTGATATCATTTTTCAATCATTTACGATTTATAAAAATAACTGACATCAATAGACGAATATAAAGAATTCAGGATGGTGAATTTAAAAGCATCAATCACAACACCAAGGCGCACAATAACAAGGCTTCTTGAACTTCAATCATGGCACCAGCAGTATCCCCAGTCGTGCCACCAATACGTTGCATCATAATATTACGCGCCCAAAGCAAAATAGCGGTGGCTAATATTAAAATAAAAATAGATTTTTGCAGCACAAAAACAACCGTCAATAACATGCAAATAGCTGTTATAACAATCAACAAAATTGGACTAATCGATTGTTTAAGGTTACTACCCAAACCTTTATCACGAACATAAGGGGTAAAATAAAATAGCGGTAAAATCGTAAAACGCGCAAGCATAGGCACCGCAAGAATCAGCCCTATTAAATACAACTCTTCAAATTTATCCACCAGCACAACCAAAGCAGAGAATTTCAATAATAAAACTAACACCACCAGCATTGCCCCCATAGGGCCAACCGTCGGGTCTTTCATAATATCTAATGTTCGCTGTTTCTCACCATAACCCCCAACCCAAGCATCAGCAGCATCGGCCAAACCATCTAGATGCAAACCGCCTGTTACCAAGCACCAAGTTAATAACATTAAAGCTGCAATCACTAAACTACTGCTATCGAAGCCGACCATAGGAAAAGGATTGGAATTACTAATTTGCCAAACACAGATAAAAAAAACAGCACTCAATAATGCCCCAATAATAAGACCCACCAAAGGATAAAAATATAACGAACCTTGGCTGATTTCTTTATTGTTTAATTTCAATGCATTCGATAAATTAACCGCTGGAATTCGTGTTAAAAATGCAATGGCATACCAAAATGAAAACCAAGTTATCTTCAAGCTATTCATATTTTTTATCCTTTAGCTTCTCACCTTTTAGCTCTTCACCCTTCAATTCATCACCAAAGTGAGCTAATAAACTTGGCCAATTCAAAGACTCACCTTCATCGGATGTAGAATGGTCAATTCGAAAGCGTGACATCGCAGCATAAGGAATCGCAAAACGATTCATCGCTTCTGGCGACATCATCAACAACTGTTGTAACAATAATCGCATCACTCCACCGTGGCACACTAACAAAATACGCTTACCCTGAAATTCCGTGATTAAGTCTAACCAAGCTTGTTCGATACGCTGACTAAAATCACTAACTGCTTCCCCTTTGGGGGCACAGAAGTTAAGAGGATCTTGCCACATTTTTTCCATTATCTCAGGTTGCTCCTGCCAGATTTTAGCAGTGCTTTTTCCATCCCAATCCCCATAATGAATTTCACGCCATTGAGGCTTAATAAAAAACTGCATTGTATTTTCAAGCTTGTTTTTATTAGGAATATTTCCGGCAAAAGATGTGAATAAGTCCTCAGAAAATTGAGCGCAGCGAAGTAAAGGAGAAGTGATAATAATATCCCAGGGCGAGTCATTATTATCAGGGCTTGAAGCATCAATAATATTCTGGCAACGCTGCTTAGCTTGCAACCAACCTTTTGCTGTTAATACATCATCAGTACTACCCCGTAAAATAGTACCACCATCAGGGCACATGCCCTCGGGTTCACCATGGCGCATAACATCAATAAAAGTGGGCTGCTTCATCGTCATTAATCTCTACTAACGTTTATTCTTGTTCCGATGAAGAGATAGCAGCTTCAGCAAAAGTAGCCATTTTATTATGCAATGCACAGGCTTGGCGCAATAATGGTAAAACCGTTGCCGCCCCACTACCTTCGCCTAAGCGTAAACCCAATTGAACTAAGGGTTTAGCATCTAGTTTAGCCAGCATTAGTTTATGACCTTGCTCTTCAGACTGATGACTAAACAATAACCAATCTCTAACTTCTGGATTCATTTGACACGCAGCCAGTGCCGCCGCCGTGGTAATAAAACCATCCACAAGCGCCGGAATACCTAATTGCGCACAACGAATATAAGCACCGGTGATTGCAGCAATTTCAAAACCACCAAGCTCTTGTAAAATTTCTTGCGAAGATAAACTATTAAGATCTAAACGCGCCAACGCTTTCTCAATGACACGAACTTTATTCCCCCAAGCCGCATCATCTATTCCTGTGCCACGGCCGGTCATATCCGAAACATCAATAGGTGTATCACTCGATGCATTGATATAAGCACAACCCAAAGCCGCTGCCGGTGTCGTATTACCAATGCCCATTTCACCTGCAATAAATAAATCCACGCCGTTCTTTTTAGCCTGCTCAACAACGTACTGACCAATCACCAATGCTTCCTCTAATTGATCAGCAGTCATTGCACTTTGATCACTTAAATCAGCCGTTCCTGCTGCAATAGGTTTATCAAGTAACGCATCGTAATTATCAGCAAAATCGATTTCAAAAGCAGTACCGCAATTTACAACCTGCAAATCTGCATTATTCACATTCGCCAATACAGAAATCGCAGCTCCGCCATTAACAAAATTGCGAATCATCTCAACCGTGACCGCTTGTGGAAACGCAGAAACCCCTTGAGCGACAACACCATGATCACCCGCAAAAATAGTAATTAAAGGATTTTTAATTTCAGGTTTATTGTCACAATATAAACTGGCCAGCATAATGGCAACATCTTCTAGTCGCCCCAAAGATCCCGGTGGTTTAGTCAGCACACCTTGGCGATCTTGTGCTTCTGTTTTTACTTTTTCATTTACGGCTAGGCATTCATTTTGCCACCAAAGTTTTGTCATGTGCTTCCCCAATTGTCTTTCCAATATTAGTGTTTTAGCTGCATTGGCAANCCAGCCACAACCAAGGTTACGTTCTGAGCTATACGGGCAATATCCTGATGTAACCAACCCGCTTCATCGACAAAACGTCGACTCAACTCTCCCATCGGTACAATTCCCTGACCGACTTCATTACTGACTAAAATTATTTTTCCAGGTAAATCAGCTAAAGCACCTAACAATTCTTCTTTATATTCAGCCAACGATCTTCCCTCTTGCTCAATCATTAGCACATTGGTCAACCATAGGGTTAAGCAATCAACCAACAAACATTTATCTTCCGCAGCATGCTGCTTTAATGTTTGCGCTAATAAAAGAGGCTCTTCTATCGTCAGCCAATGATCTGGTCGATCATCAACATGACGATTAATACGTTCTTGCATTTCATCATCGTAAATTGTGGCCGTCGCGATATAAACCACTTCATTACCACTGTCGGTCGCAAGCCTCTCGGCAAAACTACTTTTACCAGATCGAGCTCCTCCTAATACTAGGTGTACATTGTTACTCATACTTTACTCACGCTGAAACAGGTCTACAATTTAACTAATATCTATATGGATCAAGTATACGCTATGACTAAAGAAAATCGCATGCATCCACGCCAAACTCTAGATGGCACCGTTAGTTTATTTCAACATGACACGAAAGAATACATCGGGCTTATGGTCGATTTTTCTGCAGCAGGCATAATGATGTCATCGTATACACCATTAGAGGTCGGCACAATTATAGAAGTCGATATGGTCGATATCCCACCTAATATCGATAGCCGCCGCACCGGGCAAGTAAAAGCAGAGGTCATGTGGGCAGATCGCATAACTCCTAGCATGTATGGCAATGGCTGCAAGGTGATTGGACTTAGTGATCATGCTCAATTAATGTTAGCCTCTTACAATGAGGAACATCCCTCTAAAGCGAGCTAACATTTACAAGACTTTTTAAGCACAATCTATTATGCAACATCTATCGATAGGCCTTGATTTAGGCGGCACTAAAATCGAGGTTATCGTTCTTTCCTCAAATGGAGAAACGATCCTGAGGGAACGCATCCCTACTCCACCAAAGAATGACTTTCAAACTCCCGACCAGCAATATCAAGCAATTATACTCGCCATAAAAACCCTTATTAATACTAGCGAGGCTACTCTTGATTATCAGTTTAATAAGGTCGGCATCGGTATTCCAGGCGCCATTAGCCCAACCACAGGATTGGTTAAGAATGCCAATACGACCTGCTTGATAGGACGCGCTTTCAAACAAGATTTAGAAGCAAGTTTCAAACAAGCCAAGACATTCATGATCGCAAATGATGCTGACTGCTTTGTAGTTTCTGAAGCTAAAGATGGGGCAGCGAAAAACTCTAATTCAGTCTTCGGAGTCATTATCGGCACCGGTTGTGGTGGAGGCTTGGTTATCAATCAGCAGCTTATCACTGGTCCTAATGCGATTACTGGTGAATGGGGACACAATCCTCTTCCTTGGCTCGATCCTAGCGATGAATTAATCCCTTGTTACTGCGGGAAACTAGGCTGCATTGAAACCTTTTTATCTGGCCCAGGTTTTAGCCATCATGCACACCAAACGCATTCGCCAGAATCAAAAGTAAAACTAAAATTTGACGAAGCACTATCACTTCAATTATCAGCTCAGCAATGGCATAAAAAACTATTAGCCAATGATTCAGAAGCAATCAAAATATTCGATACTTATGCCCGACGTTTAGCAAAATCCCTTGCCAGTGTAATTAATATTATCGACCCAGAAGTTATCGTCTTAGGTGGCGGGATGTCGAACATCGATTATTTATACCAGCGAGTGCCGGAATTATTAACAGAATATGTTTTTTCTGATGAAGTGCTTACTCGGCTTGTGAAAGCCGAGTTTGGTGATTCTAGCGGAGTTCGGGGAGCTGCAAGACTAGTATAGTGTTCCGCCCACGATAGTGATCAAAGCGATAATTACCAACCAAATTGAAGCACTGCGGGTATGAAGGCTTTGCAATTCTGTCATCTGGTCACAAGCATCTTTAGTATTCACTTCTGCATTGGCTAATTCTTTAGATTCATCACCTCGAGCTGCCAAAGAAGCTAATGCGATATGGTACAAAACCTCATCGGCGGGAATACGCCACTTCCATAATGACTCTTTCCAGACGCCGATAGCACGAACAAAATTTCCTGCTAGCGCAAAGGTAAGCCCTAGAAGTCGTGCAGGTAACCATTCAAGCCAATGCAATGGACGCCACGCTTTTTCCCCGCAATGCACTAATTGAGAATACTGCAGACTAAACCAGGCTAATAAAAGGCCTGGAACACCTAAGATTAAAAACCAAAAAACCATTAGGAAAAAGAATTCGAACCAACGAAATAAAATTGTATGGTTTACCTGATCATGCATGCCAGCAAGGTCTTCACTCAATTCAATCTCTGGTACAGACAAATACTGTTCGGCACAAAGATAAGCACCTTGAATGTTGCCATCGGCTAAATCTTTTTGATATTGGGTAACATGGCGCTGAAAATCGACATGACTTAAAATATACAGCAATAAGGCTATTTCAAGCACAATCGCAGGAAAGCCCCACAACATATCTTCAAGATGAACAAACGTACCGCCAATTAGGATACTAGGAATAACCACAACAGCCGTGTATCGACCATTGCGCCCTAATTTGGTGAACCAATTTCGCTTTTGAAATAGGTGATACCATTTGGAAAAAGTACGGCTGATCGTTGTGGTTCGATTAATTGAAAGGTAACGCTGTAACATTAAAGTTAAAAACAAAATCAAAAATTTCATCTAATCATCCGTTAACATTTTTTTATCAGTGTATCTAAGAAAGTACAGATTAACTATCTTAAGCTTAGCTGCTTAAATCAGAATCTTTAGGTTTTATGGAAGAAAATAAACGCTGCCAGTGAAATGCTCGGCCCGGATCAGTTTTACGTTTTGGAGATATAAATTCGTGCCCAGTAATACGATCAGAGCTGATTTGTGGATAAGCTAACATAATAGCCTGCGTAGCGAGTTGCAGGCTATTATATTGAGCCTCGCTATACGCTTCATCGTCGCAACCTTCCATTTCGATACCAATCGAGAAATCATTACAGTTATCACGGCCACCGTAATATGAAACCCCCGCATGCCAAGCGCGTTGATTAAAAGGTACAAACTGTACAATAGATCCATCACGACGAATAAATAAGTGGCTAGAAACCTCAAGATGGCATATTTCAGCAAAATAAGGATGTGCATTTGCGTTTAAGCGATTGCAAAAAAAGTCTTCTACGAAAGCCCCGCCATACTGTTTGGGTGGCAGACTAATGTTATGTATAACTAAAAGTGAAATTTCATCTTCTGGTCTTTGATTAAAGTTAGGCGACGGACATTTTTGCGCAATATTTAACCAACCCGATTCAACGATCGTCTTTACCACCAATTCAAACTCCACTTTGCCATCTTTATTATATGAATTTCTACCTTGATTTTGACTCATACAATCAGCCGAGTATAGTGGCTTAATCAATTAAAACTGCTTATAAAAGAGAAAATTCATGATCGAAATTATTAAGACGATTAATCATTGGGCATGGGGACCACCNATGCTANTGCTNATTGCGNTCACGGGCATTTTTCTNACNCTNGGNNTAAAAGCCTATCCTTTGNTAAATATTAAAAAAGGNTTCTCTTTATTATGGTCTGGCCGCAAGGCAAAAGGCGAAGGGGATATCTCAGGCTTTAACGCACTAATGACCTCGCTTTCAGCCACGATTGGAACAGGGAATATCGCAGGTGTCGCCACTGCCATTGCAATGGGTGGCCCAGGCGCACTCTTTTGGATGTGGATGATTGCCTTGGTCGGCATGGCCACGAAATACGCTGAAGCCGTTCTTGCTGTTCATTATCGTGAAAAAGATGAAAATGGTAATTTTGTTGGCGGCCCGATGTACTACATCAAAAATGGCCTTGGTGAAAACTGGAAATGGATGGCAGTTGCCTTTGCCTTCTTCGGCATGATTGCCGGTTTTGGCATTGGCAATGGCGTACAAGCAAACTCAGTTGCCGATGTAATGCACAACTCTTTTAACATTCCAGAGATAGGCACTGGCATCGTTATGGCTATTTTAGCCGCCTTGGTTTTATTAGGGGGCATCAAACGCATCGCAACCGTTGCCGGTAAACTGGTTCCTTTTATGGCAATTACTTATATCATCGCCGGCCTAATTTTATTAATCATTAACTTTGACCAAATCCCTGAAGCCTTTAACACCATATTAACCCATGCTTTCACCCCTATTTCAGCGGTTGGTGGTTTTGCGGGTGCAAGCGTTTGGTACGCTATACGTTTTGGTATCGCTCGCGGGGTTTTCTCTAACGAAGCGGGCTTAGGTAGCGCACCAATTGCCCATGCNGCNGCNCAAACCAACAATCCGGTTCAGCAAGGTACTATTGCCATGCTAGGNACNTTNATTGATACNTTNATAATCTGCACNATCACNGGNNTAGTTATNGTATCTTCAGGGGTTTGGCAAACNGGTGAATCAGGTGCNACATTAACCTCTATGGCTTTCAGTCAAGGTTTACCAAGCATAGGTGAATACATAGTGACGTTTGGCTTAATCGTTTTTGCCTTCACTACCCTTCTAGGCTGGTCTTTTTACGGAGAGAAGTGCGCTGAATACCTGTTCGGTGTAAAATCGATTATTATATTNCGTATTTTATGGATTATAGCCATTCCTGTTGGCGCGACTTTCCAGCTTGATTCAGCTTGGTTGGTTGCNGATACNTTGAATGCATTAATGGCTCTTCCAAACTTAGTGGCCTTGTTATTACTTAGCCCAGTTGTGTTTAAATTAACCAAAAACAATAAGTAAATGCAGGTATGGGGTTATATGTAGGTCGGGTCTCAACCCGACATTTCCCCTCACNAAAATGAATAAAATGCATTATTATAGCGTCCTACTTAATAGCGCCTTACTTAATAGCGCCTTATTTTTATTAGCTTATTATTTACATACATATTTGATAGAGACAAACCATGCCGCTTGATTTAAGCCCTTTTAAAGACGACATTCGCAATACCGTTAAACAAGCGCTATTAGAAGACATTGGTGAAAATTTTCAACATGGGGATATCACTGCACAGCTGATTCCGGCAGAAAACCAAGCAAAAGCACGCATCATCTGCCGTGATCGAGCCATCATCGCAGGCTCAGAATGGGTCAACGAAGTATTTGCACAACTCGACCCTAGCGTAATCGTCGATTGGAAAGTCAGCGACGGCGAATGGGTAGAGCCCAACCAAGTATTATTCGAATTAAGCGGATCAGCTCGATCACTCCTTACAGGTGAACGTGCTGCNCTCAACTTCCTACAAAGCCTATCAGGCACAGCCACACTGTGTAGCCATTATGCACAAATGGTTGAAGGNACTGGGGTTAAATTACTCGANACNCGNAAAACGTTACCNGGNTTACGCGTNGGNCAAAAATACGCNGTNAGCTTAGTTGAAGGNTGCTTNAACCACAGAATCGGTTTATACGATGCATTTTTNATTAAAGAAAACCATATTCACGCCTGCGGNAGCATCAAGCAAGCCGTTGAAAAAGCTCACCANATTGCACCGNGCAAAAAAGTCGAAGTCGAAGTCGAATCAATGGAAGAACTCACCACTGCACTCGAAGCAGGTGCCGACATTATTATGCTCGACAACTTTAGCCCAGCATTAATGATTGAAGCGGTAAAATTAAATAAAGCATTTACCAACGCTCAAGATGGCAAATGCGCAAAACTGGAAGCTTCGGGTGGCATTACAACTAAGACCTTACGCGCCTATGCCGAAACGGGTGTTGATTACATATCAATTGGTGCACTGACCAAAGATTGTACTGCGGTTGATTTATCAATGCGCTTGGTTTGATAGTTTAATTTAACTACAGATTCACCTACATATAATTAAAAGAATTACTACAAATGAAAGCTTTCGGAATTCAGATTAACCTGCGCTCAATGCCATTTTTATATTTAGCCTGTATTCCTATCGCTTTCCTTATATTACGACAATACTATCCCAGCTTCTGGCCTTCTATTTCCACTAGAGCAATCAGTGTTTTTCTTGAACTTGGGTTTATCTTACTTGCAACACCCTATGTATGCACTCTAAGAGAATGGAATGTATCCAGAAAGTATCTATTAATTATAACTTTTTGGATAGGTTTAGCAGGCTTATCTACGCTATTAGGCGATTACCCTTGGGCAGGATCAATACGTTGGTTTGAATTAATAGTGAATTTTATTTTCGGACTCTTTATTTATCTATTAATTCAAAAGATGCCTAAATATAAAACTACAATCATACACAGCCTAATAATAAGCCTACTATTTGTACTTGTAATTTATTTAGGTGCTTGGTTTGCTCTAGATGACCCATATAATTACGAATGGGTTGGGTCTGCTCCATTTTTTAATAACATTCGTCATTTTGGATATTTTATTGCAACAGTACTACCGCTAGGATACTGGTTACTAGAAAGAAAAGTCGACAATAAGAAAACTACATATATTTCTCTTACATACCTATCACTCGCTTGGGCGCTCCTTTTTTGGACTGGAGGTAGAGGCGCTTTGTTAGGCGTTATATTCGCGACCGCATGTTATTTTATTATTTCACCAAAAAATATTAAATGGGTCATAACATCTATTATTTTAGGAGGCATACTATCTCAATTCTTTCTTGTAAAATCAGAAAGCTTAAACCTATTCCATGCACTATCTTGGTGGTCAATAAACGATAAAGATGTAGATTTAAATAATATTTCTGCCAACAGAATTAAGATATACATAGATTCTCTTACCTTTTGGTGGAATAACTCACCAGTGTTTGGCACAGGTGCAGACGCCTTTCGCTTTATAAAACCAAGTATAAATGGTATATCACAGCCACATAGCGTATTAATTCAGTTAATTTTTTCTTACGGGATTGTTGGATTACTCATCCCAGCTGGACTATTTATAGCTCTGACACTCAGCCAGATAAGATCCCAAAAAATAGATAATAAAATAATCTATCTGTGCGTTCTTTCTGCAGCAGTACACGCATTAACTGATGGTGTATTTTATCATGCTTACAGTCTACTAACCCTATCAATAATCATAGCGATCTCCTTACCAAAAACCAAAGAAACAAGTACACCTTGCCTTAAATCATGTGCACTATTAGTTTTCATATCAATAGCTATATATTCCATATTTACAGCACAAGTTATAAATTCAAAAGACAAATTAAAGTCTAAAAGCTGGATTGAACTGAATATGAAATATCCTTTCTATTTCTCTCCCGAAAACTGGTTGGATAATGCAACACCCATTCAAAAAGATAATCTTATTAACTTTTCACTGACCCACTCTGTAAATAAATGCTACTTCTATTCAAAGCATTCAAATCCCAATAAAGAAACTTTAGAACAATACTGCCAATGAATCACATCATTAAATCGCTTAAATATGCCTTTCTCTTAATACTGCTACAATTGGCATATTCATCACTTAAATTTCTTTTGATATTTAATGGTACTAAAGTTTTCTCTTCTCTAAACTTTACAGAAGTATTCAGTAGCCATTTTAGCATTGAAGCCATTCAATTCTTCATCGTTGTATTAATAATTCATGCCCTATTCGCATCAACTATAATCAAACTAACTAAGATGTTACGAGCAATAGATTCGATTCGTCCAGCAATATTAAATTTTTCTTATTTTTCAATATGTTATTTCTATCTAATTTTAATACACTCATATTTCTTCCCTAATTCAGACTTCACAATAAATACAGGCTCTCAATACACATTATTTATTACTCTAATAGCTTCTACTTTCATCATTTATAGTTTCAAGACAAAACAACTAGCTGGTACTCTGAATACCATCGTTAAAAATTCATATAGCAAAATAAAAGCATGCCCAAAGACAATAGTATTTTTAAGTATTCTTCTATGTTTTTTGCTTACACTACAACTTACAAAATCCGCTTTTATTACTAATCCAACTTTATTTAACACACAAACATCAAATAGCCCAAACATCATTATTTTGAGCGTTGATTCCTTAAGAGCAGATATTACCAACCCTGCACAACCTAATAGTAGTCCTGCGCCATTTATTAGCGAGCAACTCGGCTTAAGCCATAACTTCACGCAAGCCTACACACCTCTTGCCAGAACTTTTCCTGCTTGGATGTCATTATTAACTGGAAAGCAGCCTAAAAACCATAAAGCCGAATTCAACCTCACAAACCCAGAGCGTTTTAAAAACGAAGTAACGTTAGCTCAGATTTTACAAAAAAATAATTACCATACTGTATTTGCCAGCGACGAGAAGAGGTTTGCAAATATAACTAACGATTTAGGATTTACTGAAGTATTAGGTCCACCTTATGGACTTTCTGATTTTTTACTCGGAGCATTTTCCGATCTACCATTGCTCAACTTCGTAACGTTAATTCCGCATGCTGAATTAATACTACCCTATTCAACAAACAACAGAGCTACACACAAGAATTACGAACCTGATAGCTTTACTCGTTACCTAAACAACAAATTAGAAAATAGCGTGGCCACAGCCAATGGAAAACCTTTATTTATTGCCGTCCACTTATGTTTACCTCACCACCCTTTTAGCTGGCGTCTTTCTCACTTAACAAATTCAGCTGAAGAAAATTATACAAACACAGTTATACGAGCAGACCAACAAATAGAATCTATCTACAAATCTCTGAAATTATTAAATATAATAAATGAAGATTCCATACAGATTTTCATGTCAGACCATGGTGAGGCACTACCAAAAGATGAAAAAACCTTTATCAAGCCCAATGGTACAGCTAAAATAATAACAGGCTTAGGTCATGGGACTAATTCACTCCAGATCAAGCAACATCATATAGTACTAGGTATTCAACACCCCACACTATCGACACAAAATGATTCACAAATGGTCTCATTAATCGATATAGCCCCTACATTATTAGAACTAGTCCCTAACTTAAACCACCCATCATTAGATTTTGACGGATATAATGTCTTAAAAACAAATCTTAAGAATCCAAAAAAACGCTGGCTCAGCTTTGAAACAGGCTATAACGTCGATGCTGTTAAACATGCACAACTTAATGAAGCAGAAATTTTTAAGCAAGCAGCCCATGCCTATAAAATCACCCCAGAAGGTAAAGTAGTAATAAAGAACAATATCTATGACAAACTTGTAAGCCAAAAGCAATATACATGGTGGGATGGTAAGTTTTTAATAACCCACTCAAACGATAAGTGGGATAAATATAACTGGCATGATTCCACGTTCATAGATATAGATAAACCTCTAAGACTAAAGTTTCAGGAAGGCCTTAATCATTGAAATTGCCACTAACTGACAATTTTTGTCAGTTAGTTCACAAAAAATAAATTAAAAAATAAATCTTTGTAAAATACCCCTTTTCAATCTAGACGATAAAACCCAAGGCCTGTATGCTTTCTAGCACTTCAGTAATAGATTTCGACCTACTATTAAAAGTTGGCACAATCTCTGCAGTTTGTATATTTGTTAATATAACTAAACTGAGCAATCACATTGATTAATCAGTACTTATAAAATTTTTGGAGCAGTCCTATGCAAAAACAACAAAGTGGTTTTACCCTAATTGAATTAATGATCGTAGTTGCGATTATCGGTATTCTAGCTTCTGTATCTATTCCTATGTACCGTGACTATATTGCACGTACTAAAATTTCTACTGCTATCGCATCTGTTGCTAACATTAAAACTGCGTTTGCAATTGCGAATAACGAAGGCAAAGCAATTCCTGCTCTAGTAGATGGAACAGCAACAGCAGCAGATTGGCAAAAACTTGGCATGCGTGATGCACCTGACTTTTCTGGTTCAGCATCTATCAACAAAGTTGATGTAGCAGCGGGTGGTGCAATAACCATTACTTTAGCTGATTCAATTTTTGTAGATACAGATGGCGTAGCAGTGGATGATGCTTCAATCATTCTTACTCCAGACTTCAGTGCAGCAGTTACAAGCTGGTCAAGTGCATTTGATGAAGGCTCTCTTGATGACGATGCATCTATTGCATTGGTTACTAACTACTTAATCGATAATGTTAACGGTGGTGGTAGCTAGTCTCTGATTAGCACTTCATAGAAAGGCCCTTCGGGGCTTTTTTATTGCCTATCATTTAACTATTTTAGCCATTACAACAAACTGATTCACACTCTTAAACTTTCAACACCACTACCTCACGCTTTCCTCTATCAGCCTTTCCTATTTTTTAATAATTGCAGTACACTAACCAGTAACATATACCCATTAAAAGCAATTATAAAAAGCACCTATTGTATGAATCTGAATGGTTTAGCTCGCTCATTAGCCCAAGCCGGTTTAATTGAA
>PAOL01000003.1 GCA_002708475.1 Oleispira sp.
GGCGTTGTGCAAACTGCTTGAGCAATATATCGCCAATATCATGTCCATAATGCTCGTTAACCGCGCTAAAGCGATCAAGATCGATAGTAAGTAAACTTACAACACTCGCTTCTCTACGTGCATGTAATAACGAATGATCAAGCCGATCTTGAAAGAGAGTACGATTGGCAACACCGGTTAAGGCATCATAATGAGCTAGGTGTCGAGTCTGATATTCAACGTGTTTACGGGTAATAGAATGCTGAACTAACTTAGGAAATAAGGCACTCGGTAATTCCTCTAGCGACCAAATATCCTGTATACCCAATTCAAATAACTTAGCATCATCCAACACAGAAGATTCATTAGATAACAGTATCAAAGGCGCTTCTGGCAATGCCATCGAAAATCGACAGGCCCAGTCTTCAACTGACGTATCGTGCTTATCTATTACAAAGATAATGGCCTTCAACTCGTGTTTATACCAAGCTGCTCGTATATCTTCGACGCGGTCGCAAATATACGATTCCTTCAAGCAAGGGAGTACCTCAAAAGCTTTTTGTACGATTGATTCATCAAATCGATACAGTAACCATGATGATGGCAATGGAGATGTAAGGTTAACTGGGATATCTGGAGACTTCATTTGGGCTCTATAATGCCGTTATTACAACAAAGTATAGACCCAAATTTTTGCCCTATTGAACTAATTGCTTAGTTTTTGCTATTAGACCGCGAAAGGGTATTGAATGGCATCATGGCATTGATAGCCTTCAATTTCGAAGTCATCTTTCGTTACCCATTCTTCTATATCTTTAAGTGATTTGATTTCAGGGTTGATATGCAACTTAGGGGATGGGAAAGGCTCACGTTTTAGTTGAACGTCCTTCATCAACTCAAGCTGATTTTCGTAGATATGAGCATTAACAATTTTGTGATATGCCTTGCCTGCCTTATGGCCTGTAATTTGAGCCACCAGCGCTAACAAGGTAAACACCTGAACCTGATTAAAGTTCAAACCTAATGGCACGTCACATGAACGCTGATAGCTGGTTAGATACAGAGTATCGCCTAATAACGAGAAGGTATGGGTATGCATGCACGGGCGCAAACAGCCCATTTCGAATTCACCTGGATTATAAAAGGTAATAATCTCACTGCGATCATCGATCCCCTTACTTAAGTTATCAATTACTTTCTTCAACTGATCTAATTGGGTGCCATCTGGACGCATCCAAGAACGAGCTTGAACGCCGTAAACTCGGCCCATATCATCTTCACCTTTACGATGAGGATTATCTAGCCAAGCTTGGTTTTCATTAGCGTTAGCATTCCATGTATTACAGCCAATCTCACGAAACTGTGCGGCATTATCATACCCACGTAAATAGCCCAATAATTCAGCGATAGCCGCTTTATAAAAGCTCTTACGTGTTGTAATTAATGGGAATTGATTGTTGGCAACATCATATTCTAAATCAGCATTAATAACGGTTAAGCAGCGAATACCTGTGCGCTTATTCTCAACCCACTCACCTTCATCAACAATGCGCTGACATAAATCTAGATACTGTCTCATTCAATTAACCTTTAATTAACTTTTAATTAACCTTCAATAGATCGTGTTAAATACTTATTTAGTGCTTTTCTTCGTCGATACAGCGACTTGATCTTGCTGCTTATAAGCCCACCACAATAATGCGATGCCGAAAACGACCATAGGTACAGAAAGCAGCTGACCTCGGCTCATCCAGCCAAATAGATCAAACCCAATATGCGAGTCTGGCTGACGGAAAAATTCAACAATAAAACGGAAGCTGCCATAACCAATCATAAAGACGGCACCGACTGCTTTTTGCGGTCTTGGGCGACTGGAAAACCACCAAACGATTAAGAATAATGCTAAACCTTCTAACGCCGCTTGATATAACTGGGATGGGTGACGAGGGTCNGGNCCACCGCCTGGNAAAACCATACCTAAAGGACTATCGGTNACNCGCCCCCAAAGCTCTCCACCAATAAAATTTCCGAAACGCCCNGTCATTAANCCAATCGGGACTAGTGGTGCAGTNAAATCNGCNACNTCAAAGAANCCNTTTTTGTACTTACGCCCAAATAACCACAGCGCAGCTAATACACCTAATAGACCACCATGAAACGACATTCCGCCTGTCCAAATCTGAAATAACCAAATAGGGTTATCAAGAAATTGACCAAAATTATAAAATAAAACATAGCCAGCACGGCCACCGAGGATTACCCCCATTGCACCATAAAAAATCAAATCGCTGACCTGATCTTTAGTCCAGTTTGAGCCTGGCTGTTTAGCACGATAATTGGCCAGCAGCATGGCAGCAGCAAAACCTATCAGGTACATCAANCCGTACCAATGAATTTCTAACGGTCCATAGCCTGCAATAGGGCCGATGGACAATGCGACTGGATCAATATCCGGATACGTTAACATCTATAGCTTCCTTATTTTAGCGAGCCGATTGTACTCCAATACGGCACTGTTTCCATGCTTCAATTTGTGACTTTAGAACTAAGCTAACAAAAACTTCAAACCAACGATTAATAATAACAAGGCAAAACCTCGTTTTAGCAATTTAGCATCTAGTTTATGAGCTAATTTCGCCCCCACTTTTGCGCACGGAACACTTGTTAAAGCGATGCCTAGAACAGCAGGCCAATAAACAAACCCGGTTGTCCAGCTTGGCAAGTCTACATGTTCCCAGCCAGTATAAATATTACTAACCGATCCCGTTATCGCGATAGGTAAGCCACATGCTGCTGCCGTTGCTACCGCGCGCTTCATCGGCACATTAACCCAAGTCAAAAACGGCACTGTAAATGAACCACCACCAATACCAAACCAAGCCGAACCAAACCCTATAACACTCCCCGAAGCAATTAATCCCGCTGTTCCAGGTACTTTACGCGCAGCACTAGGGCTTATGTCGAATGCCATTTTAGCAGCCATTAATAAAGCAAAAATACCAATGGCCATTTGCAGTGTTTCTCCGGCAACTCCCGCCAAAAGGAACACTCCAATGGCGGTACCTATAATTATTCCAGAACCAATCCAGCGCACTAGTACCCAATCAACAGCTCCGTGTCTGTGATGTTCTTTTACAGAACTAATGGACGTAAAAATAATGGTCGTTAACGACGTTGCCAGCGCCATATGCGTTAAGACTTGGTCGCTAATCCCCATCAAGCCAAACGTAATAACCAATACGGGCACAATAATTAAGCCACCACCAATACCAAACAAACCTGCTAGCAACCCAGCCGCGCAGCCCACCAATAAATACACTAAGAATGTCATCTTGCTTTATCCGTATCTTTAAAAATCGCACACATTATGGCGGAAGCTGAGATAAACTGCTGTTACTATTTTTATCAACCTTCATCAATTCAAAGACTAAATTTCTACTTATGTGCTTAATTACATTTCAATGGCAGCCTGATGATGAAAATACTCTGATTTTGAGCGCCAATCGCGATGAATTTTTTCATAGACCTACAGAAGCTTTGCATCCTTGGCCAGAGATTGAGGGAATTTATGCAGGTAAAGACCTGAGTCAGGGTGGAACATGGCTTGGAGTTCATAAAAATGGGCGCTTTGCCGCACTAACCAATCATAGGGATATGACAATTGAAGAGCCTAAAAATCCTATTAGTCGTGGCAGTCTAGCTTTAGACTTCTTAGCTTCAAATATCGGACCTCTAGAATATCTTCAATCACTAGAAGCTAAAGCAGAGTTATATGCAGGCTTCAATTTACTGGTCGCCGATAAGAATCAGCTCGTTTACTTTTCTAATCGTTCTCGCCAATCGCCACGTATTTTAACCCCTGGAATATATGGTTTAAGCAATGCACTGTTAGACAGCCCATGGCCTAAGTTACAACTTGCCAAACAACAACTCACAGACTGGCTAGCTAAAAAAGATCCTCAACTGCCACTTGTGGGCTTATTGGCTTCAACGGCCACCGCAGAAGATTCACTATTACCGAACACAGGAATAGGGTTAGAGACAGAGCGCATGCTCTCTTGTCAAAAAATAATCAGCCCCAGTTATGGCACTCGCTGCAGTACGGGTCTTATTATTAATAGACAACATATTCAAATGGATGAAATCAGCTGGCAAGCAAATGGTGAAAAGTTAGATGAAAAAAGTTATCGTATTGCACTTCCTTAAAGAATAAATAAAACACTTTATCTAAGTCAAAATCGCTATCTTCAAAGAACATTTTTCTGACGTTTTAGGCTTTCTTTACAAATGGCACCTCCAACAAGCAACTTATAATTGACCATAATTAATTCATCTAAAAATAGTTGCATTCAGTAACAAAAAAGTCTCACAACTAACCCTCAATTTGACCACGCTTTCACATTTTTAAGTCCATACTCTAAGGTATGAGTGAAATATTAAATAGCGCCACTAGTCAAAGTAATAGCAAACAGACTCGACACTTACACCCTGGTGTAATTGCAGGTTTCTGTGCCTTGCTGTTATTTTCTGCATTGGCTGCCACGATTAATACCAAACCTTATATGCCGCCTAAGGTTGCGCAGAAATATATGGAATACTGGTTAATCGACTCTGCACGTCAAGTTGCTGGTGAAGTGCGCTTGAAACATGTTCGCGATATTGAACCTTTTTATTTGCGTCGCGACTATCAGCCTATCTGGATGGACAGCTATGAATTAACCGATGCTGGCTCATCCCTTGTTCAAGTACTGCAAGAAACCTCTGCCGATCATTGGCGTGAATATGGCTATTCTCTACAAGCTCTAATGCGCGAAATTCGCGGAATTTCTAATTTACCCAAACAAGCAACTGCAGTTGATGTACTGCTAACCGATGCCTTTATTACTTATGCTCAACAGGCTCTTAATAAAGAACTACTTCCAGATATGGGAGAGTCAGATCATCCAAGCTACCGCAAAGTGTCTGCCATCAAAAGCAATGGCCATGAAGTTAGCTCTAGCGACATTGTCGAGCTATTAAAACAAAGCTTAAACGAAGATAAGCTATCTGAATTGATTACGCAGCTAACTCCTAATCATTCCGGATACCAAGCGCTTCGCGAACAACTCAATCATTACCAAAAAATAATGGCGACTGGAAAGTGGTATGCACTACCACCAGAATTCCAGTTAAAAGAAGGTGAAAGACATCGTTTAGTTCCTCACATTCGTTGGTTATTAACTCAGTATGGTGATTTAAAACCAGGGGCGTTCTCTTGGTTATTTGAAGATAAAGAACTATTAATGGAATCACCAAGAGCTGATGAGTCTGTTAACCTCAATAAACCAAGTTTCAAGTTTGATAAATATCTTGTGGCCGGAATCAAACAGCTTCAAGGGCGCTTTCAGCTTGATCAAAATGGTGAAATTGATGCACCTACCTTAGAAGCATTAAATATTCCGCCTTATCATATGGCGCAGAAAATCGCTCTAAACATGAAGCGCTGGCGTCACCTCCCCCGCAACTTAGGCGACCGCCATATCATGGTGAATATGGCCGATTTTAGACTGCAATTTAAAGAAGGTGAAAAGACTAGCCTAGATATGAAAGTAATCACTGGCAGACCATTACGCAGAACCCCTGTGTTAGCACAAACAGTGAGTACTGTTGTTCTAGCTCCGACATGGTCAGTTCCACGTCGAATTGCTATTGGTGATATTTTACCGCAAATCAAACGCGACCCTAAATATTTGGACCGTAAAGGATTTAGCCTCGTTAAAAGCGTAAAAGGTATCGATCAATACACTTCTGCCAAGGACATCAATTGGAAGAAAATGAGCCCTCGCTATTTCCCTTATCGCCTAGTCCAAAAAGCCGGACAAGGTAATGCCCTAGGTGATGTAAAATTTGTATTGCCTAACGATAAATCCATTTACTTACATGATACTAATCATCCTGAATTATTTTCTCGCGATATGCGCGCTCTAAGTTCTGGTTGTATTCGTGTGGAGCACCCAAAACAGTTAGCCGACAAACTAATTGCAGGGCAGCAAGGCTGGAATCGGAGCAATATCGATTCCGCAATTCTACAGAATCGTACGACCCATATTCGTCTACAAAAACCAGTACCTGTGTACTTAATGTATTGGACAACATGGGTTGATGATAATGGTAATTTACAGATTCGTGACGACGTTTATCAAAGAGATCTTATTGGTAGTCTTGCGCGTAACAGCAAAAAGTCTTTAGCTCTATAATCATTGGAATATGCCTGCATGATTTCACTATAGACACTTCCACACATGACTTAACTGTCTTTTCATATTACGTGTTAACTAAGTGGCATTTTTTCAATCTTAGAAAAGGCATACTGTCGGTAAATCTTGAGTGTGTACGCCCGCTCAATATCATATTTCAATAATTAGGTACGATATGAATCGACGTATTTTTCTACGTAGCGCTGCTGCATTAACAGGAACTGCTATTGCACCCGCCGCCTTCGCGACTAAGTCCTTATCATCAAGTATTGATAAAGAGTTGCACCTTTACAATATTCATACGGGTGAATTTGTTAAGACAACATTTAAACAAGCAGGTCAATATGATCAGTCTAGTTTAGACCAGCTGGATAACTTGCTGCGCGATCACCGAAGTGGTGAATCAACACTGATTAGCCGCACATTGCTTAACGATATCTATTCTTTACAAGAGATGTTTAAACCCAATCAGGCGATTGAAATCATCTCTGGTTATCGCTCACCAAAGACAAATGAAAGGTTACGAGCTATGGGGCACGGCGTTGCGAAACGCAGCTTGCATATGCAAGGAAAGGCCGTTGATATTCGAATTCCTGGTATTAATCTACGTCAACTAAGAACAGCTGCATTATCTTTGAAAAGTGGTGGTGTAGGGTATTATCCTAAAAGTGGTTTCATCCATTTAGATGTTGGTCGTGTCCGACAATGGGGGTCTTAACGACCCTATAAGTTAGCTTCGTCCTGGGCCAATCATGCGGCCTAGGCCCGCTTTCTCTAAAGCAAGTTCAATTGTCGCAGAAATCACATTGCCATTTTCAAGCAACATAACCTCGTCCAATAATTCCTTCGCCCATTTTTGACTGACGCCACGAATTACCGATTTAACTTTCGGTAAGTTTGAAGCATTCATTGACAACATATCGAATCCCATCGCCATCAAGATAACAGCACCTGCTGGGCTTCCTGCTAACTCACCACAAACACTCACGGGCTTATTAATCGCTTTCGCATCTTGCGCGATTTTGTGCAAAGCCGTTAAAACAGCGGGATGAAATGAATTATACAGGTTTGCAACTCGCGGATTATTACGATCAACCGCTAATAAGTATTGGGTTAAATCATTACTTCCTACCGACAAAAAGTCGACTCGATGGCCCAAATCAGCAATTTGGTAAACCGCAGCGGGCACTTCAATCATCACGCCCACTTCTGGCATCGCGACTTGAATCCCTTCTTCTTCTGTTTCAGCATGGGCTCGATAAATAAGATGTAATGCTTCATCAACTTCATCCACGCTGCTAACCATCGGCAGCATGATGCGCAAATTATTTAAACCATTACTCGCTTTAAGCATCGCTTTAATTTGCAATAAAAACAGCTCAGGATGATCTAAAGTCACGCGAATTCCGCGCCAGCCTAAAAACGGATTAGCCTCTTGAATTGGAAAATAAGGTAATGCTTTATCTCCCCCAATATCCAAGGTACGCATCGTCACAGGATTTGGAGCAAACGCTTCAAGCTGCTGGCGATAAATTTCAGTCTGTTCTTTTTCGCTAGGAAAGCGATCTTTCATCATGAAAGGCACTTCTGTACGATACAAACCTACGCCTTCCGCCCCGCGTTCACGGCTACGAAGTGCATCAGTGATTAAACCCGTATTAACCCACAATGGAATCCGATAACCATCTTGTGTGATCGCTGGCTCATCTCGTAAACCTTCTAGATCTTTATTGAGGGCCTGCTCTTCTTGATAGATTCTTTCGTATTGCTGACATAGTTGATCAGAAGGTTGCGAATATATGCGTCCTCTATAACCATCAACCACCAGCTGCAAACCATCTAGCTGGCCATAAGGAACATCAACCACGCCCATAACGGTAGGAATACCCATAGCACGTGCAAGAATCGCAACGTGTGAGTTGGACGACCCCTGAACAGATACCAACCCTTTTAGCTTGTCAGTCGGAATCTCACCTAGCATAGAAGGAGTTAATTCTTCACTAACAAGAATAATGTCTTCGTTATACTCAGTAACTTGCCCAGAACTCTCAGTCTCTTGCANATACGCTAAGATACGNACNCCTAANTCACGGATGTCAGATGCTCGCTCTCGTAAATACGCATCATCCATTAATTCAAAGTGACCAATATACTGCTGAACTACTTGACGTAAAGCACCTTGTGCCCACATACCTTCACGAATTTTAACGATAACTTCTGCGCCAAGCGCNCGGTCATCCAGCATATTCAGATANACATCNAATAAGGCCATCTCTTCNGGCCGTAAATCANTNGATAANTTCTGACCGACGGAACGNATNTCTCGTCGNACTGCNATTAAAGCNGTTTCAAANCGNTCAATTTCTTGNTCAATATCGTCNGCNAANTTATCAGGNACACTCGANAAATCAGCNGCAGGGTAAATTACNACAGCNTTACCAANNCCAACACCAGGAGCACCNGGAACACCNCTAAAACGAGCTTCTTTGGATGCTGTAGTTTCTTTTGCNGCAGCNGTTATATTACCCGTNGCTTCAGCATGNGCGATTACACCCGCCAGCTGAGCTGACATAGTAACAAGGAAGGCTTCTTCACTTTCATCAAACTTGCGTCGTTCTTGTTGCTGAACAACCAAAACACCCATCAAGCGACGATGATGAATAATTGGGACACCTAAAAAGGAATAGTACTTCTCTTCACCGGTTTCGGACAAGTAATGATAACGCGGGTGGGCAGGAGCATCTTCGGTATTAATCAACTCTTCTCTAGAGCCCACTAAACCAACAAGNCCTTGAGATGATGCAAGGCTTACNTTACCAANTGCATCCTGATTTAGACCCTTGGTCGCCATCAAAGAATANCGTTTAGNNTCTGCATCGTATAAGTANACCGAACTCACTTCAGTATGCATGGCATTACGGATACGCGTAACAACGACTTTAAGTGCATCACTTAAATCCGTCGCTGCACTTACTTCCTGCACAATACTTCTGAGTGTATCCAGCATCTCTTATCTTACCGCTCTATCTATTAAGGTTCGCTTTGGCGCTCTGAAAGCCTCTGCAAACGAATTATTTTAGGTGCTAACTCTTTTAATGCTCGTCGATAAACATCTCGTTTAAAAGACACAACTTGCCCCAGAGGAAACCAGTAACTTGACCAGCGCCAGCCATCGAATTCCGGCTTCTCGGTTGCATCTACATCAATTTGCTCATCATCACTGATAAGCTGTAACAAATACCATTTTTGTTTTTGGCCTACGCACACAGGTTTACTGTTGTAACGAATCATTCGCCTCGGCAAACGATATCTCAACCAACCTCGTGTGCTACCCAGCACTTCAACATCCTGACGCTTTAAGCCAACCTCTTCCGCTAGTTCGCGATAAAGCGCATCTTCAGGGGATTCATTATCTTTAATCCCCCCTTGAGGAAACTGCCAGGCATCTTGACCAATTCTCCGAGCCCAGAGGACATCACCTTGTCTATTGCAAAGGATGATACCCACATTGGGACGGTAGCCGTCCTCATCAATCACAATGCCATCCTGAAAAAATCTAATGAGACCAAATTTGCGTATTTTAGCCAAAAGGTCAAGTAATACCTGAATATCGCAACGATTTAAGCGACCTCTGGTTAGTTCTCGACCGTTATCGCAACTATCGCAATAAAATAACGACAGTTTGCCCGCGAGATAATAGAATAGCCATTAATTAACATTTTGAGGGTTTCACGGTGGCGTTGGCGATTTTTGATTTAGACCATACTCTTTTATCTGGCGATAGCGATCATGCTTGGGGCCAGTTTTTAGTCGATAATAAAATCGTTGAACCTGAACGTAGTCAGCAACAAAATGATTACTTCTACGAACAATATAAGAAGGGCTGTTTAGATATTGAAGAATATCTAGCATTTGCTTTAAAACCACTGACAGAACACCCTTTAGAAAAAATGCTCGCTTTGCGTGAAGTTTTTATTGAAGAACGCATTAAACCATTGATTACAGATAAAGCCCGCGCATTAATAAATAAGCACGAAGAAGCTGGAGATGATCTTCTTATCATTACAGCAACCAATGCTTTCGTAACCCGTCCAATTGCAAACCTTTTAGGTTTTTCAGAGCTAATTGCTCCTGAACCTGAATTGATCGACGGTGAATATACTGGCGGTATAACAGGTATTCCAAGCTTCCAACAAGGCAAAGTGACACGCTTAGAAATGTGGCTAGCTGAGAAGGGGATCGACCTAACCGGAGCTTTCTTCTATAGCGACTCCCATAATGACTTACCTTTGCTTAATATTGTTGACAATCCAATAGCTGTAGATGCGGATGATATATTAACTAGCACGGCTAAAAAAAATGGTTGGCCTATTATTAGTCTTAGAGACAGTTAACTTCAAAAACGACCAACCTGAACAATAAGAATTTATAAATAGAGAGGAGCGGCCAGTGATTCGATTGATCTTTGCTATCGGCCTAATTTTTTTGGCTGCTTGCACTCCAAAACAGCCTGATGAACTACCGAAGAAAGGTACCAGCGTAAATATTGATGCCAGCGCTTTTGCGGCTCAGGTTGATATAGTTGCCTATACCAGTCTGTCTAAGGCCAGTCTATCCGCCCAGGTAATGGATAGTAAGCTCGCATCCTTTATGTATCACCCAAATCCAATGAGCCAAGAAGAAGTTAAACAAGCATGGCGCCAGTCATACAATGACTTCCTGTATAGCTTAGTTTTTTCCTATTTACCGATACAAGATCCGCCTGATTGGCATACTCAGAAAATTGCTTATAACGATCTACTTCTGCAACTCGATAGCGGCGCTATTGAGGGTGGGTATATTGATTACATCCCCGGCTATCCTTTTAGTGGAATTGTAAATGACCTAACACTGGCTATAGACGAAGACAGTATTCGCTCACAACATGGTTTCACAGACTTAACTAATGCGAGCTTAGGCTATCATGCCATTGAGTTTATGTTTTGGGGGCAAGAAGGTAAGCGCTCTGCTCATGATTTCTTTCCACAAGAAAATACNGCCCCCGTTCCCATGAATGAAACGGATGAAAGCGCACACAACCATGAAGTCAAAGACACTTTAGACGATGAGAGTTCGTTTCACATTCCACAAAATCATAATAGACGCCGTCAATACACCAAGCTATTAAGTGATCTATTACAGAAAGATTTACACCGCATTCAGCGCCGTTGGGAACCAAGCACTGGATATTACGCACAACTGTTGCAGCAAAGCAGCACGGATAATACCTTGCAGGCAGCTTTAATTGCAGGTCAGCGATTGATTAGTGAAGAATTGCTGCAAAAACGCTTCCANCTGACAAGTTCGGAATTTAGTAACGGCAGTCAACAAGATCTATTGGCACTTCTAACCGGTCTAAAACTTTGGTATTTCCCTAAAGACGAGGATCAACAAGAGGCTAGTCTAGGTTTTTTAATGCAGCAAGCTGATGCGAAAATTGCAGAGGACTTTATTCAATCACTGACAACAAGTATGGCTTGTATAGAAAAAATGACGAATAATCATGATGATATAGGCCAGTGTAAGCAAGATACCATAAGTGTATTGTCTAATTTACGTCGCGCAGCAATTAGCTTAAATGTAACATTGCCGAAATTAGATTAGCGCTAATATGAGTTTTATCGACTAGAATGAATTCAGAGTCAATTCATAATTGTTTAGGAATCCCTTCATGGCTGAGGCGTTAACCCCAGAACAGATCGCTTCAATTCTTCACGGAATTAAAATTCCGCCACAACCACAAATACTGGTGGATTTACAAATCGAGCAAATAATGCCCGATCCTGATCTCAGCAGCATTGCCTCACTAATCAGTCGCGATGTTGGTCTGGCTGGCACTATATTAAAAGTTGTTAACTCACCTTTTTATGGCCTTGGCAATGAAATAACCTCAGTCAATCAAGCAGTGTCTTTAATTGGGCTTGATAGTGTAATAAACATCATCAATGGTGTATCCATCAAGAGCGAAATGAGTGATGAGACCATCACCCATATGAATCGCTTTTGGGATACCGCGAATGATATTGCCATGATCGCAACCAATGTCGCCAAACTAGTCGGCTTCCAGAAACCAGATTTAGCCTATCTACTAGGGCTCTTTCATAATGCTGGCGTGCCTTTATTAATGAGCCGCTTTGATAATTACCTTGAAGTATTAGAGCAGTCATACTCCGAAGGCAGTGATCGTATTATCGACGTTGAAAACACACTCCTAAGCACTAATCACGCGGTCGTTGGCTATTACATTGCTAAATCATGGAATTTGCCGAAGGTTTTATGCGATGCGATTGCCGAGCATCACAACTGCAAGCGCCATTTTCTAGGACCTCAAACGACAGAGAGTGAGTCCAAAACTTTACTCGCCATCTTAAAGTTATCTGAACATATTTGCGGTAGNTTTAAGATTTTAGGCAACCAAGAAGTGGATCATGAATGGGAACTTATTGGTTCTGAGATACTGACTCACTTAGGCTTGGGTGAGTACGATGTTGAACAACTACAAGCTAATGCCGAAGAAATGGGAATTAGCGCTAAAAACTATGCGTTCTAGCGCTTTTTTGATTGATTATTTAAGGCTAATTACTTTAGCCCCATGGCCTGCATAACCACATGCTGTTTCACCGCCGAGGCGCGATTAAACAAGCGCATACCTTGGTTGCGCAATAAACGAATGACTGGCTGCTCTGCAGCAAATAAACGTTTAAAGCCTTCCATTGCCCCCATCATCAACAAGTTATCACCTTGGCGACGACGCTCGTAGCGCTTCAGTACGTTTAACTGCCCTAATGATATGTTGGCTTTACTAGCGCGTAAAAGCTCCTCACTTAACGCTGCAACATCCTTAAAGCCCAAGTTCACGCCCTGCCCCGCAAGTGGATGAATGGTATGAGCAGCATCTCCAATAAGAGCAATTCCAGGAACCACGTAGTTTTTTGCATGACGCTGGCGTAATGGGAAAGCGGCGCGGGGGCCAACATTTAATACCTGCCCTAAACGATTCTCAAAAGCCAAGCCTAGCTGCTGGCAAAAATCGGCTTCATCCAATGACAATAGCTGCTGACACTCGTCTTTATTGGTCGACCACACGATTGAGCAAGTTTTATCATTGTTTGCCGCTAAGGGTAAAAATGCGAGAGGACCCTCTGGACGAAAACGTTGCCAAGCAGTTAATTCATGCGATTTTTCAACTTCAATCGTTGCAACAATTGCTTGATGATCATAATCCCATTCGCAATTGGCGAATTCACCCCATTGTTTTATACGCGATAACGCACCATCTGCTCCCACCAGCAACTCTGTTGTTAAAGCTTTGCCTGAATCCAAGAAAACTGGGGTATTACCTTGCTCATCTTGGTTATCAATATGTGATACGTAATCACGGATCACNGTAATATTAGNNGCNTGNTCNACNANATNTTGNAATGCCCAAACAATNTCACGATTTTCAACAATGGTGCCTAAGCACGGNACATGTAGTTCATTNGCATTAAAATTTACTTCGCCCGTTCCATCCGCATCCCAAACCGTCATACCTTGATAAGATGCTTTACGTTGCTCTAGGATTGCTTGCCAAACGTCCAGCTTAGTTAGCAGTGCCTCGCTTTGGGCGGTAATAGCACTTACTCGCGTATCAAAATCTGCACACGGCGTCTGTTTACAAGATAAGTCTAACTCTGGCGGTTGTTGCGCAATATTCGGTTCAATTAAAGCAATGGATATATCAGTATTCGCTAATGAGGCCGCCAAAGCAGAACCGACCATACCACCGCCGACAATTATGACCTGATAAGTTTCTGCTAATGGACTCTCTGTTGGTTCATTTTTAATGTGGTTACTCATAACATCTCTCCCTGCGCNTGCNGCTCATGNCGTGCGANTTTCGCAGCGGGCTGACCTAGGCCCATCGCTTGACGACCNAATAANTTTCNCGCNGTAGGTGATAAGGCTAAACCNATTAANCCNACATCNCGACTGCANCGTAATGCNATATTTTTCTGNCTGAANAANCGNGGTAACANATCACTNCCCAGTACNGTATTGCGCTGATCAGTTTTCTGCTGTTGATAATAACTCTGAACCACTGACCATTCGCCAATCGAACAATTATCTAGAAAGGCTTGGTTTATATTTTCTGCTAGNGCAGCCGCATCACGTAACGCTAGGTTAAACCCTTGTCCAGCAACAGGATGTAAACTGTGAGCTGAGTTGCCCAATAACACCAAATGGGGGCGCACTTGCTCTTGCGCTTTTACCAGTGCTAAGGGATAACTTGCACGCTCCCCCATAGCCGTAATACGGCCTGCACGATAACCAAATGCTTGCTGTAAGCGTGCAATCAGTACATCCTCATTAGCCGCTAAATACTCTTCAATTACATCGTCGCTCAACGTCCAAACAACAGCAAATTCATTATCTGCTAAAGGTAATAACGCAATTGGCCCCGCTTCGGTAAAGCGTTCATAAGCCCAATGCTCATGGCTTCGATCGATACGTACTGAGGTCACTAAAGCATGAGTATGATAGCTTTGTTTTTGCTGCTGAATTCCGAGTTGCNTAGCAAGATCAGAGCGTCCGCCATCTGCCATCACCACCAACTCTGCCGATAAAGCATCGCCGCTGGCCAAGGTTAATGTCGCACCGGTTTGTTCCTTATAAACTTGATGGTTATCAAACTGCCCAATAACAATAGACTCAACCGATTCGGGAGCTAAAACCTCAACCTCTTGCGGTAAATCAGACATTAAACCTTGGCCTAAGGCGCGATTACGAATGATGTAACCTAGCGCGTCGACATTGGCGTCGCTGTGTTTGATGTGCGTCTGACCAAAACGGCCTTGATCAGAGACCTGAATGTTTTTAATGGCACAAGCAGCAGAGACTAATGAAGGCCAAATACCTAACTGCTGAAAAATCTGCTGAGTACCAAACGATAACGCTGTTGCACGCCCATCAAAGCTTGGCGGTTGTTCAGATGTTTTATCTGGGGCTACCACTTCCAAAGTGGGCAGCTCAAAACGTTCAATCAGCGCNACNTTTAAACCCTGCTCAATACTCGGTCGTAGCAAATGAACAAGNCTTAGTCCGGCCATNCCTGCGCCGATAATAACGAGGTCAAAACGAGTCGATTTTTCTGCAGAGTTAGTCATTTTAGCTTGCCATTAATGCTTCAATTTCAGCCACTGTTTTAGGCACCTTATGGCTCAGTATATGATGGCCATTTGCAGTAACCACTACATCATCTTCAATGCGAATACCAATGCCACGCCAGCGAGGATCAACTTCTTCACAATCCGGTGCCACGTATAAACCAGGCTCNATGGTNAGNACCATNCCTTCTTNTANCGGNCGCCATTCTTTATTAATTCGATATTCACCCACATCATGCACGTCCATTCCTAACCAGTGACCCGTGCGATGCATGTAAAAAACTTTATAGCTTTCGTCTTCNATTAANTGNTCAATATCNCCGGTTAATAAACCGAGTTCAACCAAGCCCGTCACCAAAACTTCAACCGCAACTTCATGAGCTGCATTCCAGCTATTACCTGGCTTAACCTGCTCTAGTGCTGCTAGTTGAGCTTTTAATACCAATTCATATAAGGCTTTCTGCTCTGGGCTGAATTTGCCATTCACTGGGAACGTACGGGTAATATCCGCCGCGTAATAATCCAACTCACAGCCTGCATCAATTAGGATTAAGCCGCCGTCTTCGATAGGCATATCGTTATTGGTGTAATGTAAGATNCATGCGTTTTCACCCCCACCGACAATGGATGGGTAAGCAGGCCATCGACTCCCTTCTCGAGTAAATTCATGAAGAAGTTCGGCTTCAAGCTGGTATTCGAAACAGCCTGGCTTAGCAGTTTTCATCGCTCGACAATGAGCTGCCGCAGAAATATCGGCTGCTTTTTGCATTATTTCAATTTCTGCTGGGGATTTAATCAAGCGCATTTCATGCAGCAGATGATCAAGGACTGAATACTCATGAGGCACTTGAGCGCCTTTGCGCACCATAGCCTTGACTTGATTAATCCAGTGGGTGAGTTGAGTATCGAACTTACTGTTCGCGCCCATCTCGGTATAAATCCGAGCCTTGCCTTCAATTAAAGTAGGCAAAACAGAATCGATCGCTTCAATGGGGTAGGCTTCGTCTGCAAAAAAGTCTTTTGCAGCGCCTTCAGGGCCAACGCGGCGACCCGTCCAGATCTCCATCTCTGGATCTTTATCTTCACAAAATAAGATGTATTCCCCTTCTGCGCGGCCAGGGATTAAAACTAGGCAAGCATTCGCTTCAGCAAAACCAGACAGGTAATAAAAATCACTGTCTTGGCGAAATGGATGCTCGACGTCACGATTGCGTACAGTTTCAACCGCGGTTGGCACAATCGCGATACTATTGGCTTCCATCTGTGCCATAAGTTGTGCGCGACGCTGACTGTATTCTGCTTGCCCAAGTTTCATCAAATTTCCTTATGGCTTCTTATGCTAAATTTAGCGTTAAGATTAAGTGTTAACTTCTAATACGTTCGATCTTCAATATTAGTGCAGTTGATTTGGACTATTATTTTCATCAATGATTTTCGGCTCAACTGCTTCGGGCTCATTACATGCCAAGAAAACAGTCAATGCCGCAACACGNGCGTGCTCAACCAGCTCGTGCAATAAGTCTTCACTATCTTCAGGACTGTCATCTGCCGTTAGTTCTACTTGGCTGAATGCATCAAAGTGCTGTAAAACTTCTCTAGTTTCATCATCCAGCTTACCACTGAATTTTCCAGCTGCACCAAAGCCATCTAAAAAGCCTTTACTCCACTGAGCCATTGCATCAACTTGCTGGCTCAATTCGCAATCATCACTTTCCGGCAAGAATAAGGTAAANTTCATGCTTTCGTTTTCTAGCCCCTTTAAAACCCAGCCGTAAAATACCGTCATCAGGCTTTGAACGGGCTTCGGTAAAGACTCTGGGGTTTCTAAATAGTTTTCTGCTTCAGCTTGCCATTGTTCATCAGTTAGTCTCGCACCTGTGCATAAATAGCCTGTTAACCAGCCATGTAGACCAGAAGGAGAGCCTAAAGCGCCAATAGTAACCATTGCGTTAGCAAATTGATGAAATGGAATCGATATATTATTCTGCATGAGGTATCTTATTTACGGATAAAAGTATTGTGCAGAGTTTAGCATGAATGGTGGTTGCATAAATCCCTGAGATTGACCCAATTTAATGCCTCTCATATAGATTGATAAAAACTAAAGATATCGGTAGATGAAAGAACTCGACTTAACTAGCTTACAGCGAAAAATTGATAAGCTGATCTCAGCCAATGCTGAAATGCACCAGCAAATGACCACCATGAAAATCTCTGAAGCTCGTTGGCAGGCAGAGCGTGGTAAATTAATGCAGCAAAATGACATTGCTCGTCGTAAAGTCAATGAAATGATTGAACGTTTACAGCTATTGGAGCGTAACAGTGGCTAATTCTAATAATACCTTAACAGTCTCTATTCTAGATCGTGAATTTCGTGTGAGTTGCCCTGCTGATAGCCAGCACGAGCTGACTTCCGCAGCACAATTCTTAGATGAGAAGATGCGTGAGATTCGCACAGCAAGTAACGGTTCTGGCCAAGTGCTTGGGACAGATCGTATTGCGGTAATTGCTGCTCTGAACATTGCGCATCAGCTTCAACAATTGCAGGGCAAGCAGACGCAATTAAGTCTTGAGCTTGAACGTATTGATGAGAGATTGGATGAAGCATTAATGCAAGATCCCCAGCTTGAGCTGTAAGCCTAAAAAAACCAACACTGCAGCATTTAAAAAGCCAGCAAAGGAGAAATTTCTTGCTGGCTTTTTGCTATCAAATGCAAAATATTGCAAAAGAATAGCGTTCATCGTTCATAACTTCACTGACTATGTTTTAATCAATTAANCACATAGGTAAGGGAAGCAAAATGAATTTATCAAAATATTTAATTCTAGGCGCATTTAGTACTTATGCCCTCACAGGATGTATTGGCTCAGATTCCTCATCATCTGCAGTTGTTGGAACTGATACCTACATCGCTCTTAACGAAGTAGGCGGATCACTCTCGGGGACCCACGAAAGCTTGCTGAAAACGGACGGGACTCAAGCTGGCACTCAATTAATCTATGATCCTGGCGCTGCTGACGATCACAGCGTATATCTCACCGAACTGACNAGCCTAGGAGATTTTGTCTACTTTAAAGAAAGCCTCCAAGATGAAGACTANTCTNTTNTACCTCCAGCACCTTCCAGAACATATAATCAGCTAGATACAAATTCCAATACCATTGCTATTCAAACAAGCTNTTCAAACAGTGAATGGTTTGATCATTTCTCAACCCTTCATGTTGGCGGAAACATTTACACTTATCGAATGAAATCAGTAACTGTTTCAGGTGTTATTCACTTCGAAACGGATCTGATCGAATATGATAATTCTGGAGCAGCAACAGATCACTCAAACATTATGAGTGGTCATAAATTATCAATAGTAACTGCTCCAATCGTTGTAGGTTCTAATATTTACTTTGGCGCTGATGGAAGTAGCACAGGGCTTATTGAATTCGACACTTTAAATTNAACAGCAACGGCCATTACTATTCCTAATAATGAGTTTGCGCTGTCTTTTTCGTCTGTATCCAACACCCTTTATATAAGTTCTGATCAAAACAACTTGTATAGCTATGACACAACAAGCAGCACATTAAATACGACACCTCTTCAAACTGGAGTCGTAATGTCTCAGAATGAATTAGGTAATATCCCAGAAAACAATGGATTTCTATTCTCTTCTGATCAAACCAATACATTAGCCTTCGATACTAGTACCAATACGAATACTACCCTTGATGCTTGCATTAACAGTAATTTTTTATACAACAATTCAACGGATACTTATTTGGTCTGCCACACAGTATCAAACAAACAAATTATGAAGGTCGATACATCTACATCAACGCCGACTTCAACGCTATATACAAATGTGGATATAGTTAATATTCAAAATCATGCCACCGTTAATGGCGGCTTATTCTTCTCTGGATATGATGCTACTTCCCAGGCTAGAAGATTATGGTTTCTTGGTTTCACTGCTACAGCACCAGTAGAAATAAGCTTTGGCAATGTAACAGATATTATATCTTCACAAGATCATCTTACTGAATTGAGCGGGGATCTTATTTTCTCTGGATATAATGAAACAACGCAAGAATCTCATTTGTACAGTTATGATACTGGGACGACAAACCTGACCGAACTCTATTGATTCATTAGGGCTGAGTATTTCATGTAAAATTTCAAATTTTAACAACTTTTCGCAATAGAAATTGCTATACTTCATTGGCTCCCTGGGGTGTTAGCCAGTCTGTAAAGACCTCGAGCCGATGCTTATTACCCTGGAGGGTTATCGTATTATTGTGCGTATGTCCGCTCGACGGAAAACCTAATATAATGCCTAGCCCGCCACCCTTGAACCTTGGGTTCAAGGCCTTTATTTTTGACAGCGGCACAATGGGGAGCTCCAATTATCACTTCTGTCGATACTCAATTATCAACACTTCAGAACAAGCGCAAGCTACGCACTCGCATACGCAAAGCTCGCCGAAGCCTTTCTGCTTTAGAACAGAAAAAAGCCGCTATTCAGCTTCAACGACAGCTAAGCCAGAGCTCTCACTTTAAACACGCTAAACACATTGCCCTATATCTACCTAATGATGGTGAAGTTGGCACTCAGCCAGCTATTCAGCAAGCGTGGAAGAATAGACAAACCGTATACCTACCGGTTTTAGATCCTATTAAAAAAGGCTTTCTCTGGTTTGTAGAATACAAAGCCAATAGCATTATGCGTAAAAATCATTTTGGTATTTCAGANCCAGACCCTAAATTCAATAAGCGCATTTCCGCCCGTTTTTTACATGCTGTCGGTCTGCCTTTAGTGGCATTTGATGATCAAGGNAATCGTTTAGGTATGGGGGGCGGTTTTTACGATCGAACTTTNGAGTTTTGCTNNCAGNCCAGGNACTAAGCCAAANTTATTTGGCTTAGCGCATCAGTGNCAGCGTGTNGATAANCTGCCNACNGAAAGNTGGGACATTGCGCTGGCAGGAATTATTGCNTGNTAGCGAATNAANTTCTCNCTAACAATCATCATTGNNTGAGCTTCATCAGGTGCAACAAAAGCNGTTAANAGTGCGCCTANAGCAACTACNCTCGCNAATAAAACNAATACATCAGGTTTANTACTCATTATTCTTCCNCAGTAGACATCTGTCTAAAAGCAGCCTTAGTCAGCTACAAATTTAAAACTTTATTATTAGTATGGCCGATCATGCCTTGAAACAAGCACGAGCCATTTTATGTTTTATCAGTTTTCTGCGATTAAATAGGTGATCTTTATTTTTATTTAATGCTTTCTTCTGACTAAGATTATTATGTATCTAAATCAACTATTTACAAGCCTAAAAATCAAACAAGGTCACAATTGTCAAAAAAACTATACCCCAACCAGTTCAGCTATATCCAGCTCTAAGTTTTTTTCTTCACGGCGCACTTGATTCATCAACTCAGCAATATCCAAAAGTGTATTCAAACTTTGTAATTGCCCTTTTTTAAATTGCCAAAAAGAAACTGTCGTGAAAGTCACTACCTTATCGCTAGGTGAAAAGCCGAAAATTGGCTTAATTAAGGTGCCATAGAACGAGGATTGAGTAACCACTCGATTTCCTTCGGCAATAGACTCTTCAACCATCACCTCAAAATCATCCATTGCTTCACGAACTGTCTGGATAACTTGAACAGCAATATCATAGCTCAACGTTTGATTCACTAAACTAAGATGATATGTAAAATCACGCCGAACCATGCTGCCTGCTAAATTAAATTTTCCCTGGTTCCACGTAAGTTCAATAAATTTTTCAGCTAACTTTTTGTTCTTTTCCAAGCGTTTATTATTATCATTTTCGTTGGACATAGGATTACCTCAATGGGGAAAAGGTAAGATTGATTACCGAGGCGGTATATTAAAGATATTTTCGCCAAATAAAAGGCAAAAAAAAACCACCTGATAGGTGGCATGATTTAGCAAACAGACAGTCGCATTTAATTAATTCTATCAACAAGAGCTGTTGCTAACTCAGAAGCTAAAATGTTCGCTACTCTTTTCTCGGCTTTCGTTCGAGCAAGTTCAGCATACCCCGAAGCGCCTTTTGCTTGTCGGCTAAAGGTGCTGAGTATTCGGGACTGGTTATCTTTAATCGTTACACGACTATCAGCAAATACATAATGCAGCCCATTTTTTTCTAGCGGTCTTAATACCGCAGAAACCTCAACCAGCAAATCAAACTGACCTTGATTATTAATACGCATCCCTTGCTCGGTTAGCGCTTCCACAACCCCTTCGGCTATCTCTTGCGCACCATCATTTTTCATAACAAGTCGAATCTGTAACTGGTTGAACAAGCTGTAAATCTGACGCTGTATGATTGCGAGGTCTTCATCTAAAGCAGGCTTTGTTCGACTGATGCTAATCAAGGCATACTGATCCGCTAAACGCTCGCGCTGTGAAAATAACTTTAAAGCAGGCAGCAAAGTTCGTACCTGCTCCAATATATCGCCATCCTCAGGGCGATCGTTAATCGCAATAATTTCTTCTTCTAGCGCCGCCATCTGACGAGTAATTCTTGACGCAGCCTTCTGACGATCTAGCTCAGCTAATGCATAAGCAAACTTACCCGCTACATACGATTCCGTTATTTTAACTTCATCAAGCTCAACAGACGTTACGCTGCTGCGAATAGTATTTCGCATGGTTTGAACGAGTTCAGTTTCTTTATGTGTAGCTTTTCGTTCTTCGATATCAGAATAAGTATCGCCACTAATCGTTACTCTTAATTGGCTAACTAAATTAACTCTTGCAGCATCTCCAGCTCGACGAACAGCATCGTTTTCATCACCCCACACATCCGCGGAACCTGTACCGAACGCCATTCCTTGTTGCTCTGGGGTATTTGTAACCCAATCTGGTACATCAAACGCCTGAACAAGCTCCGAAGAGGGTTTGATCGGACTCGCTTTACAAGCAGCGAGCCCTAATACAAATATTACAATGCTAAGCTGGTTAACGATGTTATTCATTTAAAAACCAAAGCCGCCTTTCTCTTGCAGTTTTTGTATCTTCTTCTGACCATTCCATACTTCACGGTTATTGGCCATATCGATTAATTTCATATCGACTTGATAAAACGTAACACGTTCATCGTCTACTTGGTCAACGATTGAGTTAATACTACCTGATATTGCAAAATCGGCGGCTTGTTCTTGACCTTGTTCTTTCGCTGCAGTTGCATTTAACTCCTGGTCTTGGCGCTCATCACGAATTGATTGGCGCTCTTCACCACCAGCAACAAAGTCAGCGCGCCCGGAACGTAGAAGAGATCTTTTAATATCATTCACAAAAGTATCAATCGCAATATGCTCATGTGATTTATTCGCGATACGCTGAATAATGATAGTTGGTCGTGTATTATTTTTTAGTTCAAAATCACGAGCCCAAGGGAACGACAACATATCAGTGATCATTTCTTCTGAGACCAACTGTGAATCCTTTGCATTCCAGCGATCCGATAAAGCAATCTCTTCGTTGCTATCCACGCGACTCACGCGAGTGCTAGAACAACCTACAATACTGACAGCAACCGCGGCTATCATTAGTACTTTTATTTGTTTGATTATGGTCATACTCATTTCCTTAGCGGGACTATTTAATTTCTATTACTGCGTTATAACAGCAACGGGCTTTGATGCTGTTGATGCTTCTAACGAATCTGATAATACGGTGCTCTTATTCAAATTCTCCATTGAGCGTATTTGCACTACTTTAATCTCATTCTCTTGAAGCACAACCTTTTGCTGCTGCTTCACTGTCGGCTTACTCTTATTCACAGCTGAATTAATCACAATATCATGATTACCTGCCTCCAATGGAATACGGGTTACTCTAATTTCAAAGGGGAGCATTAGCCAATTTCTTGTTTCGGCTGCATCACTTAACTGGCTAGCAAGGCGTCCTACACCTGCTAAAATACTTCCAAAATCACCGCCAGCTAGCTCCGCTGTTCGTTGAGCTGTTAGTGCTTTAAAAGCACCGCGTGTTAAGGCCAACTCGATGTCGCTACTCGCATTCAATATTTGCTCATTAATTCCCATAATTGCAGGATTAGACGCAGGATTCAACGCGAAACGTCTTCCATCAACCAAAGCGAAAGATTCACCGGGCTTATTCTTCGGCGGCGCATAATATGGCACAGTAATTCTTAAGCCTTGCCCTATTGCATTCAACAAACCAGTTTCTTCGATGCTCTTCCATACAGGGCCAAGAAAAATGGTTTTGGTAAAACCATTTAAGTTAAAGCCATGAAAGGACGCATCGTAATAGTTAATTGCCATATCCAGAAGGCTTTTATCTGCGTACACCAAATAGAACCACGCAAGCATATCCAGTGGCTGACCACTACTACTGATCACATAGGGTCTAAGCTCTAATGACCTTGTATAAGGATTAGCTCTTAATTCAATATTCATTTCTTCACGCTGCGGTACCAACCCAACATGCTCAATAATCACTAGCTGTGATTTATTATCGTAACCCTTGAGCTGATCAATTTCTTGTTTAGACAACTTTTTCTTCGCTAAGCGCGGCCATTCATTTTCATAATTGCCAGATAGACGCATCACCCTCACTACATCAAACCAAGCTTGCTTGGTCATGCTATCGCCCAGTCTAAATTGCTTGGCAAAACCATCCTCATAAGAAGTGGCTGCTTTTTGATAGCTAATACGAGCATTATCGTATTCTTTATTGGCCTCAAAGGTAATACCGGTTAAATAATGCGCCATCGCATCATCACGATATTCCAACTGTCTAGAATCTATCAGGTCACGGCGTAATGAATAAAAGATGTCTAATAAAGTAGATAACGTAGCATCGTCATCCTTTAGATCCGTATAATTCCCTTTATCTGAATTCAGTGCATTCAAGCGAATGCCCAATCTACGAGATTCAACTCGAGCACTTTCAATAGCATCAAGGTATTCATTACGATTTTTTGAAGAAGCACTTAACGCAATATAATTAAGTGCCTTATAGTAATTAATAAAGACCTTTTCAAAATCAGCGCCAACATAATCTCCCTGCCTTGGGTTAATCATAAAGGCAGCAAGGCTATTAGTAACACTGGTTGTCTCCAGTCTTTCAGCAATAATATCGGCTTTTTCTAATAATTGATTACTTTCAAGATACTGTCCTTGCAGATGTTTTAAAACCGCAAGCTCCATATAATATAGCAATCTGTCAGCACCCACTGGAGTTATAACTGTCTTAAGTTTACTTTCGGCAGAAACATAATCCCCTGATTTAGCGGCATCAAGTGCTCCATCAAGGCCGCTACCATAAGTTGCACAACCCGAAAGAGTAAGACTCAATAACGCGATAAACAATAGCAGTAATTTATTAGAAACCATTAACATGTCGACCAAACTATTCATTCACTAATTCCATTTACTAACTCCATTTACTTAGCAGTCCATACTAATTTTTTCTGCAACCATTCAAAAGCCTGAGTTCTTTTATCTAGAGCCTCATTAACCAACTGATGACGACCGCCACTAATTAATAATAATTCTCGCTGAGGGAATTTTTGCAGCAATAAAGGCATATTGTGGCGCCACTCCACTGTTTCATCTTGATCACCTTGAACAATATTGATCGCGAGATCAGATGAATTACTCGACTCGATTTTTTTAATCCATTTCTTTAAAGCACCCACCCACTTTACCGACAAGGCCAATGGTTGCAAAGGATCATTCTGCGAGATAAAGCGTAAAAACTCTATATTATTAGAGTTCATACTGAAGTTTCTTTTAAGCTGTTTAACAAAGGGACTTAAAACTGTATGTAACAACTTAGCGCTAGTCCATCCAGTAGGACGTACTAAAGGGGAAAATAACGAGATACCTGCAAACGGTGAATTATTATTTTGAATATTCCGGGTGAGCAAATAATTGATAATAATCGCGCCACCTGTACTCTGACCAAAGACATAAAAATTATCAGGGCCTGCAGACAAATTATCCTGACACTGCTCAACCATAGACGAAAAAATATCATCGTATTCACGGAAGCTACTGATACAAGCTCGGTCTCCCGTTGATAAACCATGCCCCGGCAAATCGTACGCCACAACATTTAACCCTTGCTGCAAACAAAACTCGATTAAACCACCATAAATACCTACATGATCATAATAGCCATGAACCAGTAAGGCCGTACCCTTCGCATTATTTTGTAAATAAACATGAGTGGCTAATTGATATCCACTTACAGAAAGACTGCCCAAATGATGGCTAACATTCTCATTATCCATACAGAAATCAATTTTATAATAATGAAGGTAGCGCTGTTGAGCAGGTGATAGTGCCGGCAGATTCTGCCAATCGAGTGGTTTTAACGCATGCTGTAATTCGATGCTATCCCAGTTTGGCGTTTTCACTCGTCATATCCTATTGGCTGTTATTCAATCTGCCTTAAGAATAGCAAGCAATTGGTTTGATTACCTAGCGTTTAAAATAAAATCCAGACATAAAAAAAGGCCACCGAAGTGACCTTTTTCTTACCCTTAAGTTTTAGACTGTAAAGCCAAAAACTTATAGAGAGTAGTACATATCGAATTCTACTGGGTGAGTAGTTTGTTCAACACGGTATACTTCTTCCATCTTCAACTCGATGAAAGCTTCGATCATGTCTTCAGTGAAAACACCACCTTCTGTCAAGAAGCCCATATCTTCTTTCAAGCAATCGATTGCTTCACGAAGGCTACCAGCAACCTGTGGAATTGCAGCAGCTTCTTCAGCTGGCAAGTCGTACAAGTCTTTATCAGCAGCATCGCCAGGGTGAATCTTGTTTTTAACACCGTCGATACCAGCCATCAACATAGCAGCGAATGCTAGGTATGGGTTAGCCATTGGGTCAGGGAAACGTGCTTCAATACGCTTACCTTTTGGAGAAGCAACGTAAGGAATACGGATAGAAGCAGAACGGTTACGTGCAGAGTACGCAAGCATTACTGGAGCTTCAAAACCCGGGATAAGACGCTTGTAAGAGTTCGTTGATGGGTTAGTGAACGCATTCAACGCTTTAGCGTGCTTAATGATACCGCCAATGTAGAAAAGAGCCATTTCGCTCAATCCAGCATAGCCGTCACCAGCAAATTGGTTTTCGCCGTCTTTCCAGAAAGACTGGTGAACGTGCATACCAGAACCGTTATCACCGATAACTGGCTTAGGCATAAAAGTAGCTGTTTTGCCGTATGCAGCAGCAACGTTATGAATAACGTACTTAAGCATTTGAACTTCATCAGCTTTCTTAACTAGAGTATTGAACTTAACACCAATTTCGTTTTGGTTAGCAGTCGCCACTTCGTGGTGATGTACTTCAACATCAAGACCGATAGCCATCATAGTGTTACACATAGCTGCACGCATATCGTGAGAACTATCTACTGGAGGAACTGGGAAGTAGCCGCCTTTAACGGTTGGGCGGTGACCCATGTTGCCGCCTTCGATTTTAGCGCCAGAGTTCCAAGCAGCTTCTTCAGAGTTGATCTTGTAGAAGTTGCCAGACATGTCTGCGCCCCAACGTACGTCATCAAAGATGAAGAATTCAGGTTCAGGACCGAAGAAAGCAGTATCACCAAGACCAGTAGATTGAAGGAATGCTTCAGCACGCTTAGCAACAGAACGTGGATCACGATCGTAGCCTTGCATAGTAGAAGGCTCGATGATGTCACAACGCAATACCAAAGTAGCGTCTTCAGTGAACGGGTCAAGGAAAGCAGTCGTGTCATCTGGAAGAAGAATCATGTCAGATTCGTTAATGCCTTTCCAACCAGCAATTGAAGAACCATCAAACATTTGACCAACTTCAAAAAACTCTTCATCAACATAGCTAGAAGGAATAGAAACGTGCTGCTCTTTACCTTTAGTATCCGTAAAGCGTAAGTCAACCCACTTAACGTCGTTCTCTTTGATCAAGCTCAAAGTATTTACTGACATCTTTAATCTCCAGATGTAATTTTATCTAATTCAGCGGTCCACGCAATCGGGGACCACCAGCTAAGTTTAACAATTAAACAGCAACTATTATGCCACTTAAAAAAATACCACTAAGCCAATGATATCAAGGCTTCACTTTAAAATACACACAATAAAAGCACCACAATAGTGCACTCAAAGTACGAATTAATCTAAAATGGTGCATAGCTGAAAATATCAGATAAACTAACTGTGCATTCACACATTATAGGTTCATCCGTGCCCCAAGATAAAACTTTATTAGCACAAAAACAGGGCTTTCTTGATATTTATTACTCTTTGTACAAAACTCGATCAATTTTATTTTAATTTAACCAGCATTCTGTCCCTACCTCATGTATAATCGCGGCCTTTTATAGCCAAGCCCATCCAAGCTAACATTTTTGCTTAGTATGACGGGCAATAACTCAGGGTCCCTATTGTGATCGAGAACTTACGTAATATCGCCATCATTGCCCACGTTGACCATGGTAAAACTACCTTGGTTGACAAGTTGCTTGAACAATCAGGTTCACTTGAGCGTAACCAAGCTGGCGAACGAGTCATGGACTCGAACGACCAAGAAAAAGAGCGTGGTATTACCATTCTTGCAAAGAACACTGCAATTGAGTGGAACGACTACCGCATTAACATCATCGATACTCCTGGACACGCCGACTTCGGTGGTGAAGTAGAGCGTGTAATGTCGATGGTAGATTCTGTTTGCTTAATCGTTGATGCTATCGATGGCCCTATGCCGCAAACGCGTTTCGTTACACAGAAAGCGTTCGAACGTGGTTTACGCCCAATCGTTGTTATTAACAAGGTTGACCGCCCGGGGTCTCGTCCTGAGTGGGTTGCTGACCAAGTTTTCGATCTTTTCGACCGTTTAGGTGGAACAGATGAGCAGTTAGATTTCCCAATTATCTATGCTTCTGCAATTAATGGTATTGCTGGTACAGATCCAGAAGATATGGCCGAAGATATGACGCCATTGTTCCAGATGATTGTTGATCACGTTGAAGCGCCTAAAGTGGATGCTGAAGGTCCTCTTCAAATGCAAATTTCTGCATTAGATTATGATAGCTTCGTTGGTGTTATCGGTGTTGGCCGTATCACTCGCGGTAAGTTAAAGCCAGGTACAGACGTTCAAGTTATTGATGCTGAAGGCAATACTCGTAAAGCACGCGTTCAAGAAGTAAAAGGCTTTAAAGGCCTAGATCGTGTTTCTACTAATGACGCACAAGCAGGCGACATCGTTTGTATCTCGGGTATCGATAAGTTAAACATCTCTGATACTTTGTGCGACATGAACAATGTTGAAGCAATGCCTCCTTTGAGCGTTGATGAGCCAACAGTAAGCATGACCTTCCAGGTAAACAACTCTCCGTTTGCTGGTAAAGAAGGTAAGTTCGTTACTTCGCGTAATATTAAAGACCGCCTAGAAAAAGAATTGATCCACAACGTTGCCTTGCGCGTTGAGCCAGGCGATTCTCCAGAGAAGTTTAAAGTATCTGGTCGTGGTGAATTACACCTTTCTGTATTGATCGAAACCATGCGCCGCGAAGGCTTCGAAATGGCGATTGGTAAGCCTGAAGTTGTTCAAAAAATGGTTGATGGCGAACTACAAGAGCCATACGAACAAGTAATGATCGACATCGAAGAAGAGCATTCTGGTTCGATCATGGAAGAGATGGGCAACCGTAAAGCTGAAATGACCAACATGGTTCCAGATGGCAAAGGTCGTACACGCCTTGAGTTCATCATGCCAGCACGTGGTCTAATCGGCTTCCGCTCTGACTTCCTAACCATGACGTCTGGTTCTGGTATCTTAACCAACGTATTCGATCATTACGGTCCTGTACAGAAGAGCCTAGGTTCTACTCGTCATAACGGCGTAATGGTTTCTATGGTTGCGGGTAAAGTTCTTGGTTTCTCTTTATTCGGTTTGCAAGATCGTGGGCGCATGTTCATGGAGCCAGCTGCTGAAGTTTATGAAGGTCAAATCGTTGGTCTTCACAGCCGCGATAACGATCTAGCCGTTAACCCAACTAAGGGTAAGCAGCTTACTAACGTACGTGCCTCTGGTACTGACGAAGCAATTAACTTAACACCACCTGTTAAGCACACTCTTGAGCAAGCGCTTGAATTCATCGAAGATGATGAATTGGTAGAAGTAACGCCTGTTAGTATTCGTCTACGTAAGAAATTCCTTACTGAAAACGAACGTAAGCGTAACAAGCCTAAGAAAGAAGCTTAATTTAAGCTCAGCTTTTATAGTGCTATAGAAAATCCCAGTATGATTCGTTTCATGCTGGGATTTTTTTTGCTTGCTTCATTGGTACTGCTTAGCTTTATACTTTGATCACCACTTTATTTTAATTTAGATAATCACATGTCAGATAGTAAACCTAGTGCGCCTTCCAACCTTCAACTCGGCATCCTGTATTCATTCCGACGCTGTCCTTATGCTATGCGTGCACGATTAGCCTGTGCGTTATTTTTACCAACACAAAGCTTAGAGCTGCGAGAAGTGGTTTTAAAAAATAAACCTCAAGAACTATTGACGATTAGTCCAAAGGCAACCGTTCCGGTTTTACAACTAAATAATGGCAAAGTTATCGAGGAAAGCCGAGACATTATGCTGTGGACTCTTGAACAGTCTTCTAACGAATTTATAAGCCAATACTTGCCGCTCCATCTACAGTTAGAAATTGATGAGCTAATCGACGAAAATGATGGTTCATTTAAATGGGCTTTAGATCGTTATAAATATGCAGATCGCCACGAGGAAAGTGAAGAGTATTATAGAAAATTAGGGGAGTCTTTCTTAGAAAAACTTGAAAGTTTATTAGAAAAAAATCATCACTTATTCACTGAAGAATTAAGTCTTGCAGATATTTCAATATTTCCTTTCGTACGTCAGTTTGCTCATGTAAATAAAAAATGGTTTGAACAAAGCAACTACCCAAGATTGATTGCGTGGCTGAATGCATTATTAGAATCCGAGCTATTTAATTCAATCATGGAAAAATATCAGCCATGGAATGCAGGCGATGTAAAAATTTATTTCCCTAAATAATTTTTTATCGTATAAAAACCCAAGTTAATTTCTTAACTTGGGTTTAAACTCGGTCATTAATTGTCTCGCTAAATTAATAGGCTCAGTTAATAGGCCTATTTAGAAATTTAGAACAACGACTTTAAATCTAAAGTTTGCTCAACAGACTTTTCAAAACCACCTGCATTGAAATTAAAACTCAACGGTAATTCAGGGTTTTGCATTAAACTAAATATACTCGAAAACAACTGACTCAAGCCAATAGTTAAAGGAATTTTAAGTTGATTTACACCTTGCTGAATTTGCTGGTTTTTCAGATCTCCCTCTACCAACTGCATTGCACCAGAGCTCACGGTGTAACTCAGCATGTCTAATGGTAAGGTAAAATCATTTTTATTCTCTACTGTTAAATTCAACACCATTCCTATTTGCTTAAAGCTTGATTCCTTTATTTCTAACTTACCAATACTGACGCTGGGCTTATACAATGTCGACGCTTTTTCAAAAGGAAAACGAAAGCCCATTACTTCAACCTCTCCTTTTATTACATAGTCAATTTTCCCCTCTTCCAATAAAACATCCTTAACCGAAAGCAAAGTGTCTTTTGTTAGATCAACTCCCAACGTGACATCTTTTGATTCACCAGAAGGTAGATTACCTATTTTATCCGTTTCGCCTTTCATCATTGTTTTTTGATTAAAGGAAACCTCGTATTTCAGACTATCAACTGGAATGGTGTAGCTGTTTGTATTCTTAACGCTAAACGTTGGTTTAAGCTCAATCTTATCGCTGGTCAATTGCCCAACTGAAATCGACTTATAAGCAACTTCCGGCTCTTTAATATTTTCTTGCACTAAATTCTGCATTGTTGAACAAGCAGAGCTGGTGATTGCTAAAACTAGCAACATTATTCTTTTAAACATAGTGATTTACTCATTGAGTTAAATTCGGTTCAGTGTGGTTTTGCACGGTTTGTTTTATGGCAAAAAAAAGCCCTCAACATTAAAAAAATGATGAAGGCTTTAGATAAATTAAACAACCTAATAGCGATTAAGTTTACAATTTATTTGATTTTAGGATCTAGCTCGCCTGACTGATAACGATCAAACATCGCATCTAGTGAAATAGGCTTAATTTTAGACGCATTACCCGCTGTACCGAATGCTTCATAACGTGCAACACAAAGTTCTTGCATCGCTAACATAGACGCTTTGAAATATTTACGTGGATCGAATTCAGATGGGTTTTCAGCCAAGAATTTACGGATTGCACCCGTAGATGCCAAACGTAAATCCGTATCAATGTTCACTTTACGAACGCCGTGCTTAATACCTTCAACGATCTGCTCAACTGGCACACCATAAGTTTCAGGAATTTCGCCACCAAATTCATTAATGATTGCTAACCACTCCTGAGGAACCGAAGAAGAACCGTGCATTACCAAGTGAGTATCAGGGATACGTTTGTGGATTTCTTTAATGCGGTCTACTGCAAGAATGTCATCTGTTGGTGGACGAGTAAACTTGTAAGCACCGTGAGACGTACCACAAGCAATCGCTAATGCATCGCACTGAGTTTGCTTAACAAAATCTGCCGCTTCTTCAGGGTCTGTTAGCATTTGATCCATGCTCAACGTACCTTCAGCGCCAACACCATCTTCTTCACCGGCTTGGCCAGTTTCAAGAGAACCAAGAACACCCAGCTCACCCTCAACAGAAACACCACAACCATGCGCCATTTCAACAGCACGCTTAGTCACTGCTACGTTGTACTCATAGCTCATTGGAGTCTTACCGTCTTCACCCAAAGAACCATCCATCATTACCGAGCTAAAGCCCAATTGGATAGAACGCTGACATACAGTAGGAGAAGCACCATGATCCTGATGCATACACACAGGAATATGAGGGAATTCTTCAATTGCCGCTTGAATCAAGTGACGCAAGAAAGGAGCACCTGCATAAGAACGAGCACCTGCAGAAGCTTGCACGATCACTGGAGAATCAGTTTGATCAGCCGCTTGCATGATGGCACGCATTTGCTCTAGGTTGTTTACGTTAAAAGCTGGAACGCCATAACCGAACTCGGCTGCGTGATCCAACATTTGGCGCATGCTAATTAGTGCCATGTTAAATACCTTCTTAAATTAATTTTTGCTTATTGTAGCCTGCTCTATTCAAAGAAAAAGCTATTTTTATATTCATTTTACAAGAGTGCAATGAACGCAAGAAAGACAAGGCAAAAACTAATGCAGAAGCGGAGCTTAGCGGGCTAAGTGAGCATTCTAAATTAGTTTTTAACGCGGTATTTCTAAGCTTCATAAACTCGAAATCATTTAGCGCGAGACTCTAGCATTGCAACGGCTGGTAGTACCTTGCCTTCTACAAATTCTAAGAAAGCACCGCCACCTGTAGAGATGTAAGATACTTTATCAGCAATATCATATTTATCCACAGCTGCTAGCGTATCACCGCCGCCCGCAATAGAGAAACCTTCAGATTCTGCAATGGCCAATGCTAATGCTTTAGTACCTTCGCCAAACTGATCAAATTCAAATACGCCAACTGGGCCATTCCAGATAATAGTCTTTGCTTCTTTTAATTGAGCGGCAAGGGCTTTTGCAGAATCTGGGCCGATATCAAAGATCATATCGTCAGCAGTCACATCTGATGCATCTTTTAATGTTGCGCTCGCAGTTTCAGCAAACTCTTTTGCACATACAACATCTGTTGGCACCGGGATAGATACTTTTTCCATTAGCGCTTTAGCTTGTGGAACTAGGTCTTCTTCATACAAAGATTTACCAACTGGCTTACCTGCAGCAGCTAAGAAAGTATTAGCGATACCGCCGCCAACAATGATCTGATCGCATAAGTCAGATAGGCTTTCTAGTACTTCTAATTTTGTCGAAACTTTTGAACCACCTACAATAGCAACTAGTGGGCGTGCAGGGTTATCGAGCGCCTTACCTAATGCTTCAAGCTCTGCAGCTAATAATGGACCAGCGCAAGCGATTGGTGCAAATTTAGCCACACCATGTGTAGAAGCTTGAGCACGGTGCGCAGTGCCAAATGCATCCATTACGAAAACATCACAAAGTTCAGCGTAAGCTTGTGCTAGCTGATCTTCGTCTTTCTTTTCGCCTTTATTAAAGCGAACGTTTTCAAGCAGAACCAACTCGCCTTCAGCGATATTCAATTCTGCGTTAAAATCTTTAATCAGTTCAACTGGGCGGCCTAGCATTCCTGCTAAGTGGTCAGCCACTGGCTGCATAGAGAATTTTTCTTCGAACTCGCCTTCAGTCGGGCGACCAAGGTGAGACATCACGATAACTTTTGCACCAGCTTCAAGAGCTTTTTCGATCGTTGGCAATGACGCACGAATACGCGCATCAGATGATACTTTGCCATCTTTAACAGGTACGTTTAGGTCTTCACGAATTAAAACGCGCTTACCTTTAAGTTCACCTGAAGCGATCAGGTCAGTCATCTTGATTACAGTCATAATGTCTCGTCCAATTCTTAATTTTTTACACTTACTTTTATATTTAAAGCGCTGCACAAATTATCGCTGCGCAATCGACTTCGTAATTTTAATATTCACAGCGTACTAGGCGGTGAATACCGAAATAACATAATAACTTGTGCATCAACCCACTTTCTTAAGTGGCTAAATATTCTTTAACTGCAACGCCGTATCTAACATACGGTTTGCAAAGCCCCATTCATTATCGAACCAGATCATTAGCTTCACCAATGACCCATCGCTAATGCGGGTTTGTGTTCCATCTACGACACCTGAATGCGGGTCGTGATTAAAATCTACAGATGCATGAGGCTCTTGAGTGAAGGCTAATATGCCTGACAACTCATTCTCTGCAGCCTGCTTCAATAAGGTATTAATCTGCTCAGCTGTAACATCTAGCTTTAGCTGCAACGTCACATCTAATACCGATACGTTAATCGTCGGCACTCGTACATGAAGGCTCTCAAACTTTCCTGCCAGCTCTGGTATTAAACGCGTGATACCAACGGCTAAACCTGTTTCAACAGGAATAATACTTTGTACTGCGGCTCGGGTACGGCGCAAATCCGAATGATATGCATCAATCACTGGCTGATCGTTCATCGCCGAGTGAATGGTGGTCGTCATACCACGCTCAATACCAAACTGAGAATTCAATAACTCTAAAATAGGAATTAGGCAGTTGGTCGAACAGGAACCATTCGAAATAATTTTATGATCAGCTAATAACGTTTGCTGATTGAAGCCTTGAATCACTGTTGCATCAACACCCGACTCTGCTGGGTGTGAAATCAATACGCGCTTAGCGCCTTGTACAATATGTAGCTCAGCATGATCGCTATTAGTCACCACGCCAGTACATTCTAAAACAAGGTCTACTTCAAGGGCTTGCCATGGCAGGCTACAAACTTCAGGTTCATGAAATACTTGAATAACATCGCCATTTACCACGATGCCATTGGCAGCACCTTGGTCATTTTCTTTTAACTCAACCGAGCCAGGAAAACGACCATGAGTACTGTCATAACGCAGCATATAGCTAACCGATTCGATATCAGCCAATTCATTAATGGCGACAATCTGCAGCTGATCCTGTAAATTACGCTCATATAGAGCGCGCAAAATGCTGCGCCCTATACGACCAAATCCATTAATTGCTATGCGTATCATCAGAGTTAAAGTACACCTTCAACCGCAGCAACAACCTTTTCAACCGTAAAGCCAAAGTGGTTCATCAAATCTTTGATTGGAGCCGATTCACCGAACGTATCCATACCCACGATTGCGCCATTTAGGCCAACAAACTTGTACCAGTAATCTTTATGCGCCGCTTCTACTGCAACGCGGGCAGTAATGGCCGCTGGCAATACAGATTCAATGTACGCTGCATCTTGTTTGCAGAAGATTT
>PAOL01000004.1 GCA_002708475.1 Oleispira sp.
GTTGGAATTGGTTAAGCGCAATGATAAGGAATTCAAACCGCAGTTAGAGATATATAAAAAATCCAAACGCTTTCGTACCGGTACAGAAGTAGAAGAACGCCAGAAGTGTGAGGTTTTTATCGCAGAATTAGAGCAGAGGTTATCAAGGAGAAACCTCGAAGAAAAGTGCTTCGTTGGTAATAAGCAGGGCCTTATCGATTATGCGCTAATCCCATTTGTCCGTCAGTTTTCAAAAGTGAATAAAGCCTGGTTCAAACAAGCACCCTATCCATTACTTAGGGAATGGATTCAGCAACAGATGCAGACTCGCCTGTATGCGAAAGCCATGGAAAAATATCCATTATGGCTGGACGAATACGAAGAATGCCTATTTGGGGATGACTAAACAGATAAAAGATGAACAGACTATAAAATATTCGTTAACAATATTTTAATTTCATTCATACCTGTATCTAAAATTTCACGAATCTCTTCAATCGGCGCCATTTCTTTGCTTTTACCAGCCGCAAGATTAACAGTTAAACATACACTGGCATAAGGCATATTAAGCTCTCTCGCAAGTGCAGCTTCCGGCATACCTGTCATACCGACTAAATCACAGCCATCTTTTTCTAAACGATTAATTTCTGCCAAAGTTTCTAACCGTGGGCCTTGAGTTGCGCCATAAATACCGAAGTCACTATAACCATGATTTAAAGCTTGCTTAGACAAGCCTTCAATTAACATTTGGCGCAATGATTCATCATACGGATAAGTGAAGTCGATATGATCTAAGGGCTTATAAATACCATCAAAGAAGGTGTGTTCGCGACCGTGGGTATAATCAATAATTTGATGCGGTACAGATATATGCCCTGGCGTTGCGTCAGAGTGAATCCCCCCTACGGCATTAACTGCAAAAATGAAATCTGCTCCTAATTCCTGCAAAGCTACTAAATTCGCGCGATAATTAATTTTGTGCGGAGGTATTGCATTAGGAAGACCATGACGCGCTAAAAACAATAATCGTATGCCATTAAGTATACCCTCTACTATTTCTGAACTAGGAACACCCAGACTCGCAGCTGAGTCAGAAGTAAAACTAAAAGACAAAGGATCATGACGCTGAATAATTTCTAGCTCATCAAATTCTGTTAAACCAGACCCACCGATAATCGCAATTGTCTTCACGTCATACTTCCTCTTAATTGAATAACGACGAGCAAATAGTTAAATTCTCAAACCAATCAGGGCTTTCATAAAGATTATCATCAATCAGAGGCTTTGCTCGCATATCTTGCAAGTCGATTAATGGCCACTGTTTATTTCGAACCGTATCAACAATTTCTTGAGCAGCATCACGCTTATTACAGATCAATAATACATTACAACCTGCGTCTTTTGCCTTTTGAGCGCGAACGCTCGGACGGCCAGAAGCAGCAGCACCTTCCATTGAGAGGTCATCACTATAGATTAGCCCTTTAAAACCCATATCGTGACGAAGAATGTCTTGCAGCCAGTGCCTAGAAAAACCAGCAGTGAAATCAGCATCGATATCGGTATACACCACATGAGCCGGCATAATGGCAGCCAGCTGGTTATCTTTAATGAGTTGCTTGAAAGGTATTAGATCGTTATTTTTTAATGATTCAAAACTGCGGGAATCCGTTGGCAATTCCAGATGAGAATCGGCAGTAACATGGCCATGTCCTGGGAAATGCTTAGCCGTGGCCGACATCCCTGCCTTTTCCATCCCGCTAATAAACGCCTGAGATAGCGCTAATACCTGCTCTGGCTTTTCAGCAAAAGCACGGTCACCAATCACGCCCGAGCGTCCAAAATCTAAATCAAGGACTGGGGCAAAACTGATATCAACACCATGATGAATAAGCTCAGCGGCCATTAACCAACCCAGTGAAAAAGACTGATTTAACGCTGTATCAATATTATTTTCATATACCTCACCCAATCTGCGCATAGCAGGCAAGCGAAGAAAACCTTCACGAAAACGCTGCACTCGACCGCCTTCTTGATCGACTGCAATTAACAACTCTGNACGTAACTTTTTAATACTTNAACACAATTTTTTAAGTTGCTCAGGATTTTCATAGTTACGTGAAAAAAGTATTAAACCGGCTATTTCAGGTTGTAATAAAAACTTTTCNTCTTCAAACGTTAACTCTAAGCCCGCAATATCGGCCATTACACAGATTGACATNGAATNCTCTCNAATGTTGACTCTTGTATCCAAATNGGAGTTCCAGAAGGGATTAAGTCAAATAACTCAATAACATCGGTATTTCTCATGCGAATACAACCGTGAGACTCTGGCACCCCCATCGGTTCAGTATCAGGTGTACCGTGTATATAGATATAGCGTTGCATACTATCTACATTTCCCAATCGATTTCGCCCTATTTCACAGCCACTGAGCCAGAGTATTCTGGATAGAATCCAATCGCGATCAGGAAATTGTTGCGCTAATTCTGTAGAATAAATTTCACCCGTAAATCTACGGCCAATAAAAACGCTATTAATAGCAGAACCCGCACCAATTTTTGCTCGTACCACATGCCAGCCTAAAGGTGTCTTATTCGACCCTTTTTGTTGGCCAAGACCTAATTTGGCAGTAGAAATGACGTATTCTTTAACCTCATCTCTAAGCTGTAATCTTAAACACTGATCTTGAATTGATATTTCAATAACAGGCTTAAACCCCTCATCTTCTTTATCAAATTTCATTAGTATCTGTCGCCATCAACCCTGAAGCTAAGAAAGGCATCAACTGGCTAATAACTTCCTTGATATCAGACTGAGAACCTAGATCATGATTGGCCATCGCAACCAATGAATCCACACTCGACATAGTAAATACTGCCGCTCCCAGCATAAAATGAATACGCCAAAAGCGCTCTTTAGGCGTTAACTCTGGGGTTATACGGTTAACCTCTTTCATATAGCGTGCAAAAACTTCACCATATTCACTGGTTAAAAATTTACGTAAATGCCCTTGCCCTTGACTATACGCCAAACCCAATAAGCGCATAAAGACACCAAACTTATCTGGTTTTTCTAAGCCAGATTTTGTTAGCGTCACCACAAGTAACTTCAATAATTGTTCAGGTGTATTTTGTTGCTGCTCAATCACATCAAGCTGCTCTGAAAACTGGTTACTAAATGGAGTAAGGTAGCGGGCAAATACCGCTTGAATAAGGGATTTCTTAGACCCAAAGTGGTAATTCACCGCCGCTAGGTTAACTCCAGCCTTCGTCGTAATGTTTCGCAACGACGTCTCGGCAAATCCTTTTTCAGAAAATAATGCTTCCGCTGCATCAAGGATACGTTCAGCGGTATCTTTCTGTGCCATATATACTCAAATTATAAATAAATAAAATTCAAACATACGTTTTAAACACTATCAGTGCAAGTAATTGTAAAGCAGATTTAACAGATACTTTTTAATCAATATTTACACGAAGCACTTTACAGCCGAAGAAACACTGTATATATTTACACCCACTGTATAGATAAACACTACCAACAAGCACTTGAACATTTACGGGATAGATTATGATTAAGCTCACATCGAGACAGCAAGAGGTTCTAGATTTAATCAAAAGAGCCATTGCTACGACAGGCTTCCCGCCTACCCGTGCTGAAATTGCTGAGCAGCTTGGGTTTCGCTCGCCTAATGCGGCAGAAGAGCATTTAAAGGCACTGGCACGTAAAGGTGCTATCGAGATGATGCCTGGAGCATCGCGTGGCATCCGTATTGTTGAAGAACAACAACTGGGCTTACCNATTATTGGTCGTGTAGCCGCTGGCGAACCTATTTTGGCGCAGGAACACGTTGAAGATCACTGTGAAATTCCAGCCAACTGGTTCAAACCAAGTGCCGACTTCTTACTAGAAGTTCATGGTGAAAGTATGATTAACATTGGAATTATGGATGGTGACTTAATTGCCGTACATAAAACTGAAGTTGCTCGCAACGGACAGGTGGTGGTTGCTCGAGTAGAGGACGATGTGACCGTTAAGCGCTACCAGAAAAATCGTAACAAAGTGACCTTGTTGGCAGAGAATGATGACTTTGAGCCAATTGAAGTTAATTTAAAAGATACTAACTTCTCTATTGAAGGTCTTTACGTTGGTGTTATTCGCCGACAATAGTAAAAGCAAACAGTACAACTTTAATAACCTATAAATTTATAACGACCGATATTTCATTAATACAAGGAGTTCAGCATGCGTCAATTACCACTTGGAATTCAGAATTCTGAATTAGCATTNAGTAGCAGCCTAGCATCTGATACTGCGCCACAATCCGGTATTAGTGAAATCATATTGGCCGCTGACAGTGCCCTTCAACCAGTTTACTTACTGCCTATTCTTGCACAAATGTCATTAGATAAGCGTTGGCTTATGTGGCTTGGTGATGAGCACAGCCTAAATAGAAATTGGGTTTCAGCGCTTGGCATCGATACTGCCCAAGTCCTTTACATAAAAGCTGAAGAGCATTGTTTTCTTCAAGTTTGCTGTAAAGCTTTATCCGCAGGAACAGGACACATTATCATTGAATGGGTTGGATCGATTAGTGATGATGAGCTGACTAAACTTGAAGAAGCGGCAAAACTAGGGAATAGCCACGGTTTATTAATTCGTCGCCGCTAGCCAATTATTACAGACAGTTAACTGACCTAATGAACAATATCTGGGGTTTCAGGATCAGTAACAATCGCTTCTTGTTCGAGCTGCAAGCCTGAAAGCTCACCGACTTTACTAACACCCGCTTCGATCATAGCGTGAGCAACTTCAATATGATTGTTTTTTAAGCTCTCGCGAGCCTCCGCTGAAAATTTAATTCTTACAATCATATCTTCAGAAGTATCATCAGCCTTACGTAGACCAATGTCACCATTTGACAGTTCTACAATCTCAAAAAAATCAGCCATGCTTTCCTCACTTAACTCGTTGTACATATGCAGGCTTTGCAAAGGCCGCGATTCTACCACTATTCACAGGTCGACTGTGTAATGAATAATCAATGGGAATAGAAATCTAACTTAGACTAGCTTTCTTGGCGATTATTACGCTGTAATTCAATCATGCCAGTTAAGGCCAGATACCAATCCTGCAATGGTAATGCATGAGCCGTTGTATCACTCAGTTGAATCATCTGAGGACTGCTTTGAGTCTTCGATGTCATTACCACTTCTTTTTGGCTGCACTGCTGAAAAGCGGATTGCAACTGACTCAACCAGCTGAAATTATCATATTCCAATTGCTTTAATTCAGTCATTTCACCCGTTGCAACAGCTACATTATCAAGCAACTGGGATAAAGAATGAAATTCCTCACGGTATTGAGCAATCTCGGCTAACTCATGTAAATAAGACTGATATGCTAAAATTAACTGAAACAAAACAGATTCCTGCAATGCTTCTATTAGAGCAGTCGATGAATGATTAACACTAGCTTGCCCGCTAGCATCTTCATTCAACTGATCCAATGTCTCTAATAGTAGCCTTGCTTGATAAAGCTTTTGATTACTATGAGCTAGCCATTGAGCCATTAAAAATCTACCTTTAAACCAAAGTGCAGACCGTGCTCAAGCATGATATCTTTTTTTACTTGATCAACATTCACTTTACTATTACGAAAGCCAGCATAAATGCGAGCTGTAGGTAATAGTGCATACTGAATACGAATATCACTATCTAATAGACTGTCAGTATCTCCAAAAGACACAACGCTAGGCGCATAATACACGTAGCCCGCTAAACTAATCCCCTGTGTTTGAGGGATGTTATAACGAAAGAAACCACCCAAGCCTAACGCAGCACCATCATAGTCATCAGTAACATAACCAAAGACACGACCACCTACTCCTAAATAGAGTGGACTATTTGGCTCACGCACATCAACTACATGAAGGCCTAATGCACCAAGNTGACCATCATCTTCATGATGCTGAATACTTGCACCAATATGTAAACCAGAACCTACTTTAGTTGCATCGTACTCAAGGCGAGCTGAATCACTTGCCAAACTAATATCTAAAGAGCCACCGGCAGTTGCATTCATACTTGCTGCTAGCAAAAGACTAGAACAGACTAATTTAAAAGTTTTCATATTTTTCTCTTACGAATTTTTCTAGCATCATACCAGAAGCCTTAACATTTTTCAGAGCATCATAAAAAAGCAGTACTCAAAGTACTGCTTTTTTAACTCACGACAAATTAAGCGTGGTTTTCAAGTTACTTCATTAAGTCATGGAGTAATTTATTTAACTTAGCCACGTATTCGGCAGGTTTTTGCAACTGACTGCCTTGAGCCAGCTGTGCCTGACCATAGATTACGTGCGCCAAATCATTAAAGCGCGCTTCATCCTGTTCTTTATCCATTGTTTCAATCAATGGGTGGTTTGGATTAACTTCAAGTGTTGACTCAGCTTCAGGCACTTCTTGCCCTGCAGCAGCCAGCATTTGACGTAAACTATCNTTCATATCATTTTGACCGACAACCAAACAAGCAGGAGAATCCGTCAAGCGAGCAGTAACACGAACCTTACTTACCTCCCCTTCTAAAGAAGCAGTAATACGCTCTACCAAGCTTTTGTTCTCTTCTGCTAATGTTTCAGCAGCCGCTTTTTCTTCTTCACCGGTTAGTTCATCAAGATCCAATTCGCCTTTCGTGATGTCTTGGAATGACTTTTCGTCGAAATTAGCCAAATGGCTAATCATCCATTCATCTACACGCTGAGTAAGAAGCAGCACTTCAATATTGTTTTTCTTGAAGAACTCTAAGTGCGGGCTATTAAAGACGGCGTCATAGCTTTCACCTGTCACGTAATAAATCTTCTTCTGATCTTCTTTCATGCGAGAAACGTAATCAGCTAAAGAAACTGTTGCGCTATCGCCCTCACCCTGAGTACTAGCAAAGCGGAATAAGTTAGCAATCTTTTCTTTATTAGAAGAATCTTCCGCTGGACCTTCCTTCAGAACTTCACCAAATTGCGTCCAGAATTTCGCATACTTTTCTTCATCTTTTTTCGCCATTTTAGTAAGCATATCGAGAACACGCTTAGTAAGTGCAGAACGAATAGAGTCAACATTTTTGTCTTGCTGTAAAATCTCACGCGATACGTTCAATGACAAATCATTAGAGTCTAAAACACCCTTCACAAAACGAAGATAAAGCGGCAAGAATTGCTCAGCTTCATCCATAATGTAAACACGCTGGGTATACAGCTTTAAACCGCGAGCCGCATCACGATTCCAAAGATCCATCGGAGCCTGAGAAGGAATGTATAGAAGACTCGTGTAATCTAATTTACCTTCAACCTTATTATGCGACCATGCTAGAGGCTCTTGCCAATCATGGGATACATGCTTATAGAATTCTTTATAGTCTTCGTCACTAATCTCTGTTTTTGGTTTAGTCCAAAGTGCTTTGGCATCGTTAACCGCTTCAGGAATTTGTTTATTTTCGCCATCAGCATCTTCACTACTTACCTCTTGTGGCAAGAAGATAGGAATCGCGATGTGATCTGAGTACTTTTTAATCAAGTTGCGAAGACGGAAACCATCTGCAAACTCAGTTTCTTCATCTTTAAGGTGCAATGTAATCCGGGTGCCGCGATCTTCTTTTACGATATCTTCAAGGCTAAATTCGCCCTCACCTTGAGACTGCCAGCGAACTGCTTGATCTGCTGCCAAACCTGCACGACGCGTTTCTACAACAACATCTTTAGCCACAATAAACGATGCGTAGAAGCCAACACCGAACTGACCAATTAACTGGGAGTCTTGCTTCTCATCGCCACTAAGCTTACCTAAAAACTCGGATGTACCTGATTTAGCAATTGTACCTAAATGATTAACAACATCTTCACGGCTCATACCAATGCCGTTATCTTCAATAACTACGATATTTTTTTCTTTGTCAAAATCAATATGAACCGCTAATTCAGAATTGTTTTCATACAGATCTGCATTAGAAATGGCTTCAAAGCGTAATTTATCACACGCATCAGAAGCGTTAGAAACAAGTTCACGTAAGAAAATTTCTTTATTGGAATACAGTGAGTGGATCATCAAATGAAGTAATTGTTTTACTTCTGTTTTAAAGCCCATTGTTTCTTTTTGTGTATCAGTCATTGGATCTCCTTACTCTGACAATCACTTTTGAACAATCAAAAGTATTATGAAAATTTAGCCATCGAATTAGCCATGTTACAGAAGTTGGGACAGGTGCAAGAATTTCAAGGGACGCTATTCGAAAAGAAGAGAAAATCGTAAGAATATACAAATAATTAATAGGTGGCTTCATGTTAAGCCACCTAATTAATGGTTACTTTTTAGCTAGAAGAAAGTGAGCTCGAGCAATTGCTATAGGGTTGGCACGATCATTCTGCCAAGCACTAATAGAGACATTAGCCACACGGGTTCCTTGGCGCAAAACTTGGCACTCGGCAAACGTATCTTGGTCACGCCCTGCTCTTAAATAATCCAAAGAAAAATCAACAATCTTAGGCATTAATGGGGTATCCATAAACATCAATAAATTAATGGCAGCTGAAAGTTCCATAAATCCACCAATAACGCCACCATGAATAGCCGGCAAAATAGGATTTCCAATATTATCAATATTTCTAGGTAATTTAAAAATTACATTATCACCAAAGCGCTGAAACTCAAACCCTATATAATTTGCGTAAGGAATACTATCAACCAATGGCTGAAAATCACCTGTAGCTTGGGCTTTCTGAATAGTATCTTGAAAGCTCATTAAGATTCCCCTTTCTTTTTCTTTGTTTTTATTAGCGGCTCATTGCCCATATAAATGCTTGCATCACCTGTTTCAATTACACCTCTGAAATCAGGCGGTGTCATTTCAGGCCCAATTCGCATAAAAGTAGCCGTACACTTTGCCACTAAAGTATTGTCTGACTCTTGCTTAACGAGACATTCAGTAAATACTACATTATTCGTTATACGAGTTATCGATGCATGAGCAACAAGATTTACACCCGGCTCAGATGCCCTCATATAATCAACACGTAAATCAAGGGTTGGGCATAATTCCATACCCTCAACCGCAACAAAGCAAGCCGTTCCACAGGCTGTATCCATAAGTGTTGTCAAAGCACCACCATGAATAATACCCATTAATGGATTACCAATAATCTCGTCACTGTATGGTAAGCGCATTTGCAAGCAAGTCTCCTCAGCTTGCAAAACCTCAAGTCCCAATAGCTGGCAATGACGAAGAACAGAAATAAAGCGCTCTGCTTTTTGTTGAGCGGTAATATTCATAAGAATCACATTACTCTATTTATTATTTACATTAATACTAATTATCGATGCGAGGTTATACATGATTCTAGTTTAGGTTAAAACCAGAACCTTCGTTAAATGCTTCCATACGGAGATGGCTACATTTAGTTATAGCCCTCGATATTTTATTATTATCATAAAAAAAGGGCGCATAATGCGCCCTTTTTTATAACTGAGTAACTTACCCCAGATTTAAGACCAGCCAGTGATCTTCTTCAATGCCTTACCAATATCGGCAAGGCTTCGAACAGTTTCTACACCTGCATCTTCTAGTGCAGCAAACTTCTCATCAGCTGTACCTTTACCACCGGCAATAATTGCACCCGCATGACCCATACGCTTACCTGCTGGTGCCGTAACACCTGCAATATAAGATACGACAGGCTTGGTTACATTTGCCTTAATGAAAGCAGCAGCTTCTTCTTCAGCACTACCACCAATTTCGCCGATCATAACGATGGCTTCTGTTTTTGGATCATCCTGAAACATTTGCAAAATATCGATGAAGTTTGAACCTGGAATAGGATCACCACCAATACCAACGCACGTTGACTGCCCAAAACCATAATCTGTAGTTTGCTTAACAGCTTCGTAGGTTAATGTACCAGAACGTGATACAACGCCCACTTTACCAGGAAGATGAATGTGACCAGGCATAATACCAATCTTACACTCGCCCGGAGTAATCACACCAGGGCAGTTAGGACCAATTAAACGAACACCTAGCTCATCACACTTAACTTTNGCTTCCAGCATATCCAGTGTTGGAATGCCTTCAGTAATACACACAATAAGCTGAATACCACCATTTGCCGCTTCTAGGATCGAATCCTTACAAAATGGAGCAGGTACATAAATCACAGATGCTTCAGCACCCGTTTCTTTCACAGCTTCAGCAACCGTATTAAACACAGGTAGGCCTAGATGCGTTTGACCGCCTTTACCAGGTGTAACACCACCCACCATTTTAGTGCCATATTCAATCGCTTGCTCAGAATGGAAAGTACCCTGCGCTCCAGTAAAACCTTGGCAAATAACTTTGGTATTTTTATCGATTAAAATGCTCATTATTTAGCCTCCTGTTCTGCAGCGGCTTTTACAGATTGCTCTGCTGCATCCGTTAAACTTGTAGCTGCAATAATATTCAAGCCACTATCAGCCAATACTTTTCGACCAAGATCGGCATTATTACCCTCTAAGCGAACAACAACCGGAACAGTTACGCCCACTTCCTGAACCGCGCCAATCACGCCCTCTGCAATCAAATCGCAACGGACGATACCACCAAAGATATTAATCAATACGGCTTTAACGTTGTCGTCAGACAAAATGATCTTAAAGGCTTCGATAACACGCTCTTTCGTCGCACCACCACCAACGTCAAGGAAGTTGGCAGGTTTACCACCATGAAGCTGAACAATATCCATTGTCCCCATAGCTAGGCCTGCACCATTTACCATGCAACCAATGTTGCCATCTAATGCAACATAGTTAAGTTCCCATTTAGCCGCATGAGCTTCACGCTCGTCTTCCTGAGATGGATCATGCATTTCTTGCAAATCTTTATGACGATATACAGCATTACTATCAATACCAATTTTTGCATCAAGACAATGCAGATCGCCTTCTTTCGTAATCACAAGAGGATTTATTTCTAATAAGGCTAAATCTTTCTCAACAAACAGCTTAGCCAAACCTAAAAATATTTTAACAAACTGATTAATCTGCTTGCCTTCAAGACCAAGCTGGAATGCAAGATCACGAGCTTGATAAGGCTGAGCACCTACCAAGGGATCAATTTCAGCTTTTAAGATTTTTTCTGGGGTTTCATGGGCAACAGTTTCAATCTCAACACCACCTTCCGTCGATGCCATAAAAACAACGCGTCGACTAGCGCGATCGACAACCGCACCCAGATAGAGTTCTTGATCAATATCGGTACAAGTTTCTACCAAAATACGGCTTACAGGCTGACCATTAGCATCGGTCTGATAGGTAACTAAATTTTTACCCAACCAATGCTCTGCAAATTCTTTTATTTCTTCTTTCGAAGAAACCAATTTAACACCACCGGCCTTCCCTCGACCTCCAGCATGAACCTGGGCTTTTACCACCCATTTATCACCTTCGATCTGATCTGCTGCAGCGACTGCTTCTTCAACTGTCTTAGCGGCAATACCTTTTGATACAGGTAAGCCGTACTGGGCGAAGAGCTGTTTACCCTGATACTCGTGTAGGTTCATTCAAATTTTCCCGTCAAATTGAGTAGGTTGATCATTCAACTAGCCAAGAACAAAGTCAATTAGACGAAAGTCTAACTTAACTTATCAGTGCGCTTTTTAAACTTGAAATAACCGCACACGCTCTATCAATTCACACATTCAGAGATCGCTCTGAACTAGCTGCCAAGTTTTCTTATAACCTTTAGTGATAATAGACCCTCTAAATTAGAATTCCAAATGCCATATACAAAAAAAGCCATAAAACAAAACTTTATTACCTAACTGATGACACAAGTCAGATATAAAACTTCGCTTTACAGCTTTTGTATTCGTAAATNTCGGTTCAATAATAAATCTGATAATTGCTTANANTTANTTATGAAATTTAAGCAATTATGNTTCAAACATCCAGAAAAATTATTTCTTCTTTGGTTTACGGTTTGCTTTGTGGATTGCAGAATTATTAACGGCTAATGCAGCTTCATGCACAGCCTCAGAAATTGTTGGGTGAGAAAATACCATCATACCGATATCTTCTGCACTAGAACCNAATTCCATTGCAATCACAATTTGCTGGCATAAGTCACCCGCATTAGGGCCAATAATATGAGCACCCAAAATACGATCAGTTTCAGCGTCAGCAATGATTTTTACAAAACCATCTGTATCCGTTGAAGCCATTGCTCGACCATTAGCAGCGAATGGGAACATACCAACATTGTATGACTCACCATCAGCTTTAAGTTGCTCTTCAGTACGACCTACACTTGCGATTTCTGGACTCGTGTAAATAACAGAAGGGACAACGTCATAATTAAGCTGAGCTTTATGACCTGCAATGCGCTCTGCAACCATAACGCCTTCTTCAGAGGCTTTATGAGCCAACATTGGTCCACGTACAACGTCACCAATTGCCCAAATGCCTGGAGCATCTGTCGCGCAATANTCATTTACATGGAAGAAGCCACGCTCATCCATGTTTACACCGCTATCACCAGCGAGTAAACCTTCAGTATAAGGACGACGACCAACAGCAACAATTAACTTATCAAACGTAATTTTTTGCTCACCATCAGCATCCTGATAAGTAACCGTCACTTCATCACCATTCACTTCACTACCCGTAACACGAGCACCAATGCGAATATCTAAACCCTGCTTTNTTAGAAGCTTCTTAGCTTCTTTAGCAACAGTTTGATCAACCATATGAAGGAACGAATCCTGAGCTTCAAGCACAACAACTTCAGAACCCAAACGAGCCCAAACGCTGCCTAACTCTAAACCAATTACACCTGCACCAATAACACCCAAGCGCTTAGGCACTTCGGTGAACTCCAATGCGCCTGTTGAATCAACAATAATATTGTCAGTTAACGGCGTCGGAGGAATTTCAACAGGAACAGAACCCGTTGCAATAATNACATTTTCTGCATCAATAACTTCACTAACACCAGAGTGGTTAGTGAATTCTACTTTATGGCCTGCTAATAACTTACCAGTACCTTCTAAAGCTGTAACACCATTGGCTTTGAATAAAGTAGCAACGCCCATCGTCAGATTTTTAACAATCTGATCTTTACGTTGAATCATTGCTGGCACGTCCATTTTCACGTCACCGGTAGAAATACCGTGAAGTGCAAATTTATCATGGGCCTCTTCGTATTTATGAGTACTATCTAACAAGGCTTTGGATGGAATACAGCCTACATTTAAACAAGTACCACCAAATACACCCTTGCCTTCTTTATTTACCCACTTGTCGATACAAGCCGTTGATAAACCTAATTGCGCGCAGCGGATAGCCGCTACATAACCACCAGGACCACCACCGATTACCACAACATCAAATTGCTTACTCATGTATCTTCCTTATTAAATATCCAATAATAAACGTGCTGGATCTTCTAGCATGTCTTTAATTGCAACCAAGAACTGAACCGCTTCTTTGCCATCAATCATTCTGTGATCGTAAGAAAGCGCTAAATACATCATTGGCAAAATAACAACTTCACCATCAACAGCCATTGGGCGATCTTGAATCTTATGCATACCCATGATCGCAGTCTGCGGTGGATTCAGAATTGGAGTCGAAAGCAGTGAACCAAACGTTCCACCATTAGAGATGGTAAAAGTACCACCCTGCATCTCATCAATACCCAACTTACCGTCACGAGCGCGTGCACCGAAATCACCAATAGTGCTTTCAACTTCTGCTAAGCCCATGCTGTCAGTATCACGTAAAATTGGAACAACCAAGCCGCGCTCTGTTGATACAGCAACACCTACATCCTGATANCCATGATAAATCATGTCATTGCCATCAATAGACGCATTCACNGCTGGGAACTTTTTAAGAGCCTCAGTCGCAGCTTTAACGAAGAAAGACATAAAACCAAGCTTCACGCCATGAGCTTTAACAAAGCGATCTTGATACTTCTTACGAAGCTCCATGATCGGCTTCATGTTAACTTCGTTATAGGTAGTTAACATNGCAGCATTCTGTTGAGCACTTACTAAACGCTTTGCAATCGTTGAGCGTAAACGTGTCATAGGAACACGTTTCTCAATACGATCACCCGCATCGAAAGTCACAGATGAAGGCGCTGCTGCTTTCGGAGCAGAAGGAGCTGGTGCTGCCGCAGGAGCCGCTTCAGCTTTAGGTGCTTTCAAGTGATTAAGAATATCTTCTTTAGTCACACGGCCGTCTTTGCCGGTAGCAGCAACATCATTTGCGCTAATACCATTTTCTTCAGCTAATTTACGTGCTGCTGGGCTCATGATTACTTCTTCAGATGATTCAGAGGCAGCAGCAGGTGCAGTCTCTTCAGCAGCTGGTGCCGCAGTAGCAACACCACCTTCTTCAAAAATACCTAATACTTCAGCGCTTAAAACAACCTCGCCTTCACCCTTAATAATTTCTTTAAGTACACCGTCACCTGAAGCAACAACTTCCAATACAACTTTGTCAGTTTCAATATCAACAATTAATTCATCACGACTAATGGCTTCACCCGGTTTTTTATACCAAGTTGCTACTGTGCCATCCGCGACAGATTCTGGAAATGTTGGTGTTTTTATTTCGCTTGTCATTTTCTTTCCTTAAAATTCTGTTGCTCACTAACCTAATGTTAGTGCATCGTTAATTAATTTTTGTTGTTGTTCAATGTGCAAAGCCATATAACCCGCAGCTGGCGATGCCGCTGCATCACGTCCTGCATAATCTAAATATAGACCTGGATTTTGCATGTGCAATACTCGGCGCATATGATGTTGACTGCTATACCAAGCACCCATATTCATAGGCTCTTCTTGGCACCAAACCATATCTTTGATATTGCTATAAGGCGCTAAAGCCTCTAACAACTGCTCTTCAGGGAATGGATAAAGTTGTTCAAGTCTAATAATTGCAACATTATCTTGCTCGCGATCACGACGCTCCTGAAGAAGGTCATAATAGACTTTACCCGAACAAAGAACGACACGTTCAACCTTAGCAGGATCTAGCTCATCTACTTCAGAAATAACAGTTTGGAAGCTTCCTTCTGCCAATTCTTCTAGCGTGCTAATTGCTAACTTATGACGCAACAAACTCTTAGGAGTAAATACAATCAATGGCTTACGTAATGGACGAATAACCTGACGGCGCAACATATGAAAGACTTGCGCAGGCGTAGTTGGTACACAAATTTGCATATTATGCTCTGCACACAATTGCAAATATCGCTCAAGACGAGCTGATGAATGCTCTGGCCCTTGTCCTTCATAACCATGAGGCAAAAGAACCGTTAAGCCACACAAGCGACTCCACTTATGCTCACCACTTGAAATAAACTGATCAAATACAACCTGGGCACCGTTGGCAAAATCACCAAACTGGGCTTCCCAAATGACCAAAGCACTTGGGTTAGTTGTTGCATAACCATATTCAAAACCCAGAACTGCCTCTTCAGACAACAAGGAATCATAAATATCGCAACGTGGCTGATCTTCAGAAATATTCTGCAATGAGCAGTAAGTAGTACTATCTTTTTGATTATGCAGCACAGCATGACGGTGAGAGAAAGTACCACGGCCGACATCTTGACCGGTAAAACGTACCTGATGACCTTTAGCCAACAAAGTGCCGTACGCTAGAGTTTCAGCAAAACCCCAGTTAATCGTTAGCGCGCCTGCTGCCATTTTACGTCGATCATCTAATATTTTGCTTACCTGACGCTGAATAGAAAAACCTTCTGGAACTTCTTGCATCTTAATTGCAAGATCCTGAAGTTCTTTAAGGTCATATTTAGTGTCAGCATAAGCTGTCCATTCATGGCCAATATGAGGAGACCAATCAACGAACAGCTCTTCTTTCGATTCTTTAACCAAACTTTGAACCACGTGCAGACCGCTGTCCAATGCATCGCGATACTCATCTTCCATTTGCGAGATAGTATCCTGCGCAACCACGCTAGTAGTTACCAAGTTCTCAGCATACAACTGACGAGTTGTTTTTTGTTCGCGAATCTTTTGGTACATCAAAGGCTGAGTGCCTGAAGGCTCATCTGCTTCATTATGGCCGCGACGGCGATAACAAACCAAATCGATCACAACGTCTTTCTTAAATTCGTTACGATAATCAACAGCTAATTGAGTAACAAATAATACGGCTTCTGGATCATCAGCATTAACGTGCAAGATTGGTGCTTCAACAATTTTGGCAACATCAGTACAGTATTCTGTAGAACGAACATCTTCACGCTTGTTGGTTGTAAAACCAACTTGGTTATTAATTACAACGTGAATTGTACCGCCCGTTTTGTACGCGCGAGTTTGTGATAACTGGAATGTTTCCATCACCACACCCTGACCTGCAAAAGCAGAATCGCCATGGAGCAGAACTGGGACAACAGCATCACCGCTTGGATCATTACGACGATCTTGGCGAGCTCGAACAGAGCCTTCAACCACAGGAGACACAATNTCTAAATGAGATGGGTTAAAAGCAAGTGCTAAGTGAACCTCACCACCCGGGGTCATCACGTTAGATGAAAAACCTTGGTGATATTTAACATCACCACTGTGATCGTAATGTGCCTTACCATCAAATTCATCAAACAAATCTGAGGTTTTTTTACCGAATGTGTTGATCAACATATTCAAACGGCCACGGTGCGCCATACCGATAACAATTTCTTTAGCGCCATATGTGCCGCTGCGTTGAATCAACTCGTCCATTAAGGGAATTAAACTTTCACCCCCTTCTAGGCCGAAACGCTTAACACCCGGATAGCGAGAACCTAAATATTTCTCTAAACCTTCCGCAGCAGTTAACCGTTCTAATAAATGTTTTTTTACTTCTTCGCCAAATTTAGGATGCGAACGTACGCTTTCTAANCGTTGTTGAAACCAACGTTGCTCCCCAGTATTAACGATATGCATGTATTCAGCACCCACTGTTGAACAGTAAGTTTGCTGTAATGCATTAAGAATTTCGCTAAGTTTTGCTTCATCCTGACCGATAAATAATGAGCCAGTTTGGAATGTAGTATCCAAATCAGCTTGAGACAACTCATGGAAGGCCAAGTCTAAGTCGGCTACCTGCTCACGCTCCATTAAACCTAATGGATCAAGTTGAGCATGCTGATGACCACGACCACGAAAGGCGTTAATCAATTGCAATACTTTTACTTGTTTACGTTCGAATTCACTGCTTACGCTAGATTGAGAGGTAGGTTTTGCCCGATTCTGATTTTTTGAGATTAACAGAAATTGTTCGCGAATCGGTTTGTGTGGAGTATCTGTTGTCACATTATCTTCAACTCGAGGGAGTTGATTAAAATATTGACGCCATTCTTCCGGAACTTCGTTTGGATCACGAAGGTATGTTTCAAAGAGATCTTCTATGTAAGCTACATTCCCACCGGCGAGTTGGGAAGTACTCCATAGTTGCTCCATTGTCAGCTCGTGCATTTAGGACCACCCTGTTTGAACATTTCAAAGGGAACACGCATCAAGACACCAATTACCGGCTCACCGGAGCAGGCCGATCGGATAAGATCGTAGGCCTTGACGACGAAACGGATGTTACCCGTCCCCTTCTCTTATATACAGCTTAGTAAAAAATATCGCCTTGTAAGCAATATTTTTGAAAGTTTTAAACAGGAGAGAATTGTATGTCCAATTCTCCCCTGGTACAGACGATCTACTCGAAAGATAAAAAACGAAAAATTCGTTATTAAATCTCGCGTTGTAACAACATGTTACGAATGTGACCAATAGCTCGTGTAGGGTTTAAACCTTTCGGGCATACATTGACACAGTTCATGATGCCACGGCAACGAAAAACGCTAAATGGATCATCCAATTCAGCCAATCTTTCTTGCGTAGAAGTATCACGAGTATCCGCTAGGAAGCGATATGCTTGCAATAAGCCCGCTGGTCCAACGAATTTTTCAGGATTCCACCAGAATGAAGGACATGAAGTCGAACAGCACGCACACAAGATACACTCATATAAGCCATCTAATTTTGCACGTTCTTCAGGTGACTGCAAACGCTCAATAGCAGGTGCAGGCGTATCATTATCAAGGTAAGGCTTAATGCTTTCGTATTGTTTATAGAAAACAGCCATATCGATAACAAGATCACGAATAACTGGCATACCAGGAAGTGGACGCAAGATTAACTTGTCGTTCTTACCCTTAGTTGCTTCAGAAATCGGAGTAATACACGCCAAACCGTTTTTACCGTTAATGTTCATACCATCTGAACCACACACACCTTCACGGCATGAGCGACGGTAAGCAACAGAAGAATCCTGTTCCTTAACAAGGTTTAATACGTCCAAAACCATAAGATCTTTACCCGCTGGGATAGCGATATCATAGTCTTGCATGTAAGGCGCTTCATCTTTTTCAGGATTGTAGCGATAAATACTAACTAACATGATTTATTTCCCTATTAATAAACACGGATTTTCGGTTCGAACGCAGGCACAGTCTTAGGTGCGAAGTTCACATCACGCTTACCAATGGTCTTAGTTTCTGGGAAATACAATGAATGGCATAACCAGTTAACATCGTCACGTTCGGTGTAATCGTTACGAGCATGAGCACCACGAGATTCTTTACGCTCAATAGCAGCAATCGCCGTAGCATAAGCAGTCTCGAACAAGTTGTCTAACTCAAGCGCTTCGATACGCGCCGTGTTGAAAGAAGCACTCTTATCATCAAGAACCGTATTACGTACACGTTTTCCGATTTCGTCTAATAAGCCCAAACCTTTAACCATGCTATCGCCATCACGGAATACACCGAAATACAATTGCATTGTTTTCTGCAGGTCTGCACGAACTACCGCAACATCTTCACCAGAAGCTGAGTTATTCAAACGATTTAGACGAGCCATCGCGCGCTCAATATCTTCTTCGCTTGCATCGATTGATTCAAAGCCTTCTTTGAAGCTCTGCTCAACCTGAATACCAACAGCACGACCAAATACAACCAAATCAAGTAGCGAGTTGCCACCCAAACGGTTCGCACCGTGAACAGATACACAAGCGATCTCACCAGCAGCGTACAAGCCATCAATAACAACGTCGTTGCCATTTTCATCTTGAGTCAATGCTTGACCACCGATATTCGTCGGTACACCACCCATCATGTAGTGACACGTTGGTACTACTGGGATTGGTTCTTTCACTGGATCAACGTGAGCAAAAGTACGAGAAAGCTCAAGAATACCAGGAAGCTTGGCATTCAAAGTCTCTTCACCTAAGTGATCTAGCTTAAGGAATACATGATCGCCTTCATCACCACAACCACGGCCTTCTAGAATTTCTAGAACCATAGAACGAGCAACTACGTCACGACCTGCAAGGTCTTTCGCGTTTGGAGCATAGCGCTCCATGAAGCGTTCGCCGTCTTTATTGATCAGGTAACCACCTTCACCACGACAACCTTCTGTTACCAATGTACCTGCACCAGCAATACCCGTTGGGTGGAACTGCCACATTTCGATATCTTGCATCGGTACACCAGCACGAAGTGCCATACCAACACCGTCACCCGTGTTAATTAATGCATTCGTTGTAGACTGGTAAATACGGCCTGCGCCGCCAGTAGCCAATACAGTCGCTTTCGCTTTGATGTAAACAGTTTCACCCGTTTCGATATCAATCGCGATAACACCAGCAACCTGGCCTTTAGAGTTCTTAACCAAATCAACTGCATACCATTCATTTAAGAAGGTAGTACCGCCTTTTAGGTTGCCTTGATACAAGGCATGTAACAATGCGTGACCAGTACGGTCAGCTGCTGCACACGTACGAGCCGCCTGAGTCGGATTATCCGGCCCTTTAGACTGACCACCGAAAGGACGCTGATAAATACGACCTTCTTCAGTACGTGAGAAAGGTAGACCCATGTGCTCTAATTCAAAAACAGCCTGAGGACCTACAGAACACATGTATTCGATAGCGTCTTGGTCACCAATATAATCGGAACCTTTAACAGTATCGTACATGTGCCAGCGCCAATCATCATTCGGATCAGCAGATGCAATCGCACAAGTAATACCACCTTGAGCAGATACTGTGTGCGAACGCGTTGGAAATACTTTAGTTACACAAGCAGTTTTAATACCTGCTTCTGTCAGTTGAAGTGCAGCACGCATGCCTGCACCACCGCCACCAATTACGATAGCGTCATAGGATAAAGTACGAATCTTATTAGACATAACTTACGCTCCCCATAAAATATCAATGCCCCATACTAGGTATACGAAAACAAAAGCCGCAACAACTAGTAGGAAAAGGAAACGAATACCCGTTGCATGTATGTAGTCCGTAGCGATGGTCCACATACCAACCCAGCCATGAGCACAAATTGAAACTAATGCTAACAAGCTAGCGATTTTCATAGCAGTGCATGAAAACAAGCCCTGCCAGTCGCTATACTGGAGATCCGGATGAGCAATAACAAAGCCCAGCAAGAACAAGGTATAAACTGCCAAAATAACCGCAGTTGTACGTTGAATGACCCAGTCGTATAAACCACTGCGTCCTAAATTAGTAATACTTGCTACCATACCCAAACTCCAGCCAAAGCGATCACGATTGCACCACCTACCAAGGTAATAATGGCACCAATTTTTCCGCCTTCTTTGCTTTCACCAATGCCTGCATCCATTAACAAATGCTTAACACCAGCAACTAGGTGGTAACCTAGAGCAGAAAGTATTAACCAGATAATTAACTTAGCTAGACCGCTATCAAACGTCGCTTTCATTTCTGCAAAACTTTCAGCTGATTCAAGGGATGCGTTTAACGCAACCAACATGAAAGCAACAGCAAAGAATAATGCCAAACCAGAAATACGATGAAGGATAGAAGCCTTAGCAGGAAGTGGGAGCTCTATAGTAGTCAGATCCAGATTTTTAGGTCTATTGCTATTCACGGCTACACTCTATTTTATTGTCACTGCTTAAAATTTAAACAAGTAACGTGGCTTAAAATAATCAACAACAAGACTGCATANATTCATACAGATAAATGTTGCGACAAATTATAATCATCCGAACACTGTTTTACAAACTTAAGGCGCAACTAAAATAAAACTTCATTTTTAAAGCGCGCTAAATATGACAATTAGTCTAGTATAGTTTCTGTACAAGTTGTAAATTAAATGAGAACTGGCAAGGGTTTCAAGCATCCCAACTGCTCCAGTGCAACCTTGGTTGACAAGTAAATTAAGGTTTGCAGAGTGTCAGAGCAATTGACAAACACAGCCAAGGCTCTATAGTTTCGCCCTTTATTTAAGCAGTAAATTAAGCGTTTTTAGCTTTTTTAACTTATAATAACGCAAATGTATTCAGTAGCAGGAGGCCTTCATGGCTGATATTAAAGCGACCTTAACCGTCGATGGCATTGAAGAAAACTTAGAATTGCCCGTTTATAAAGGCACTCTAGGACCAGACGTTGTTGACGTTCGCAGCTTAACCAGTAAAAACCTTTTCACTTACGATCCAGGTTTTGTTTCAACTGCAGCATGCGAATCTAAAATTACTTTTATCGATGGCGGCAAAGGTGTTCTTTTACACCGCGGCTACCCTATTGATCAGCTTGCTGAACATTCAGATTATTTAGAAACTTGCTTCCTACTTCTTCATGGCGAACTGCCAACTGCAGAAGAAAAAGAAACATTTGTAAATACCATTAAAAACCACACAATGGTTCACGAACAACTAAACCATTTCTTTAATGGTTTCCGTCGTGACGCACACCCAATGGCAATCATGTGTGGTGTTGTAGGTGCTTTATCTGCGTTCTACCACGATTCAATGGACATCAGTAACCCACAGCATCGCCTTATTTCTGCGCATCGTTTGATTGCAAAAATTCCAACACTTGCAGCTATGGTTTATAAGTACTCGATTGGCCAACCATTCATGTACCCTCGCAACGAACTGTCTTATTCTGAAAACTTCCTACACATGATGTTCAATACACCATGCGAAGAAAAAGCAATCAGCCCAGTTCTAGCTAAAGCAATGGATCGTATCTTCCTATTGCACGCAGACCATGAACAAAACGCTTCAACGTCAACAGTACGCCTAGCGGGTTCTACTGGCGCCAACCCATTTGCTTGTATCGCTTCTGGTATTGCTGCACTTTGGGGCCCTGCACACGGCGGCGCTAACGAAGCTGTTTTAAACATGCTTGAAGAAATCGGTGATGTTTCTAACATTGATAAGTTTGTTGAAAAAGCAAAAGACAAAGAAGATCCATTCCGCTTAATGGGCTTTGGTCACCGTGTTTATAAGAACTTCGACCCTCGCGCTAAAGTTATGAAAACAACTTGCGATGAAGTTTTAGCTGAACTTGGCCTAGAGAATGATCCTCTATTGAAGATCGCTATCAAGCTTGAGCAAATTGCTACTGAAGATGAATACTTCATCAAACGTGGTCTATATCCGAACGTAGATTTCTACTCAGGTATTATCTTGAAAGCGATCGGTATTCCATCTGAAATGTTTACAGTAATCTTTGCAACTGGACGNACTCCAGGTTGGATTGCTCACTGGAACGAAATGATCAGCAGTGATTACCGTATTGGTCGTCCACGTCAGCTATATACTGGCTCACCAAAGCGTGACTACCCAACTAAGTAATCTAGTAATTAGATATACTTAGCTAGCTCGATTATTACCTGAGCTAAAATAAAAGCCGCAACAAACGTTGCGGCTTTTTTATTCCCTTTTTACTCTACTTACCCTTCTTTTTCTTCCATATTTGCATAATCAATTCAGCAAGATAATAAAATTCATCTATGCTTTTTATATTACCAATGGATGAAAAAAATCATGTCAAAACCAAAGCGCCACACTCTTGGTAGCCAAGCAACACAAAGCCCAATGAATTTTAGCCAGGTTGGTGAAACCATCGCCATGCTTGCATTAACGATCGCTCAAATTGAAACCAGCATGAAAGAAGGTGATCAATCAGTTAACCAACTGACTGATAGCTTCACCGATCTAGCAAGTCATAGCCAAGAAATTATAGAAGAAGCTAAAAAACTTAATGAAGACTCACCACACGAAGCGGCTATTCGTGAAAATATGCTAAAAGCGGCAGATGGATTAAACGGGAAGATTCAGCAGGCGGTTATTGCATTTCAATTTTACGACCGCCTAAGCCAGCGNCTNGATCACGCATCCAATAGCCTAGAAGANATCGGACATCTAATTGCAAACTCAAGCCAACGCTATGAAGAAGAAGCTTGGCGTAAAATGCAAGAAAATATAAAAAGCAGTTATACAATGGAAGCCGAACGCATCATGTTTGAACACATAATGCGCGGCCATAGCGTTGCAGAAGCACTAGAAATTTACCAACATCAATTCAACAAAAGCGCAGAAGAAGCATTCGATACGGATGACGACATCGAATTTTTCTAGTAATTCAAATAATAACTTCCTGCCCAACACTTAACTGCAGCTGATCAACAGCTGCCTGCTGCACAGGTGAAAAAGTAAGATTTTGACCAAAGTAAATTTTTTTGTCACGGCGACAATGCTCTAAAAGCACAGTCAAAATACTTCTTTCTTGCACTGCAGTTTTCGGATTTATCGAAGGAATAACACAACGTTCACAAGGCTTCACAACCCTCATACTAACCGTATCCGTTAATAAACTTTGCCAATTTAATTCTGCAAAAACCTCAGTATTTGAGATCACAATATTAGGCCTAAAGTTTTGAGCTGTTATCTCAGAATCACACGCTTCGTTTAAAAATTGAATACTGGAATCAGCAACCACCAGCAAAGGAAAACCATCAGCATAACTAACAGAAGTTCCCTCATCAGCGTATTTAGTCGATGCCAAGCGCTGACAATCCCCTTGATAGATCAAACGACAACTTCTACCCAGGACCTTACTAAACCAAGAAGCAGCCTCATCACCGCAATCAAGACCCTGAATTTCATCATCCCAGACACTGACCTGAGTTAATTGACCGTCAACAGGAAGTTGAAATAAATCGCCCTCACAAAACCTTGCCCAAACGCGATCATTTTCAATAATTGTAGAAATTAAAGTCATAGAAGGGAGCTCTCGCTGTGAAAGAAACACACCTGTTTCGGCATCCACAAGCATCCAATTACGATCTAATAACGGGCCACGATGATCAAACTTAAGACTAGGAACTGATATACCCGCACAAGATTTAATAGGGTAAATAAACAACTGGCTAATCTGGGGAGACATATCTTTTCCATAATGATGTGACATTTCATCACATCATTATACACAGGCATTGGTACACAGGAGTTTGAAAGGCGAAATTATTCTTCTTCAGCCTCCTCACCCACTACTTTTTCTGGCATTCCCAGCTTTTTACGAATAATACGTTGCACTTCTTTCGTCAATTTCTCTGGCTGGAACTTAGACAAGAAACCATCACAACCTACTTTCTCAACCATCGCCTTATTGAAACTTCCTGATAGAGAGGTATGCAACACAATAAACATCCCTTTCAGCTCAGGATCTTTACGGATTTCTGTTGTCAGCATATAACCATCCATTTCAGGCATTTCCGCATCAGTAATCAGCATTAATACATCATTAGCAATATCCTTACCTTCTGCCTTCCAGGCTTCTAGAACTTGATATGCTTCTAATCCATTATGGGTTTGAACAACATCAATCCCTAATTTTTCTAAAACACCAGTCACCTGATTCAAGGCAACCTGAGAGTCATCAGCAATCAGTATTTGCTTGCCTTTAATTACATCTGCCAACTCATGATCAATCCATTCTTCACTTATTATGCCGCTATAAGGCGTTATTTCAGCTAAAACCTTTTCCACATCAATAATTTCAACAATACTGTCATCCATACGAGATATGGCTGTTAAATAATGAGATCGACCAGCACCCGCCGGTGGTGGAAGAATTTCATTCCAGTTCATATTCACAATACGTTCAACACTCACAACTAAGAATGCTTGAACCGTCATATTATATTCAGTAACAATAATTGTAGAGTTTTCATCAATGACGGTTTTACCCATCTTAATCGCACGGCGTAAATCNACCACAGGAATGGTCTGTCCNCGCAAATGAGTGACACCTACAACAAACTCATGACGATCAGGAATTTCAGTTAATGGAGGCAAGCTCATTACTTCCTGAACCTTAAATACGTTGATCGCAAAACGCTGACTTCCACCCAANCTAAAGAGTAAAAGTTCCAATCTATTCTGCCCAACTAGCTGCGTACGTGCGTCAACAGCACTTAAAACACCGCTCATAGTCCACTCCAATCAAAATTCGTCTTTCTCTAAGTGTAGACAAAAGGTTTTAAAACGCATGGCAAAATTTACAAATCCTCGTCTACACTAAAAAGATACCTGAGGATTGATATGCACAACAAAGCTAATGTTTTACTCGCCAGACAGCCAATATTTGACCGAAATACTGTCACCATTGGTTATGAGCTGCTTTATAGACCGATACCAAGCGGTGAAGTCGACTGGCAAGAAGTTAATGGCGACTTAGCCACCAACGAAGTTTTAGTGTCTGCATTCGATGATATTGGGCTAGAAACAGTCACATCAGGTAAGCCTGCGTATATCAACTTCACTGAACATTGGCTTAGCAATCCGCCTCCTTTCAGTCCAGAACACGTCACTATTGAAATTTTAGAGCATATCCCTGCAACCCCTCATAACGTAAATGCAGTTATTGAACTGCGTAAAAAAGGCTTTCGTATTGCTCTCGATGACTACTTAGGAAATCCTGAACAAGACCCCTTCCTTCCTTACGTTGACATTATCAAGCTTGATATTCTGGCGTTTGATGATATCACCCAGGCACAACAGATCATCAGCAATAAAGGGATCGACAACTTTATTTGGTTAGCTGAAAAAGTAGAAACCCAACTAGAATACGAAGCCTGTTTAAAAGCAGGCTGTAATTACTTTCAAGGGTATTTTTTTAGCAGACCCGCTAATATTTATGGCAAAAAACTAGGGAATAACAAGCGTGTCATTCTAGAACTTATTGCAGCATTACAAGACAACGACATTACACCTGAAAAACTTGAGAAGTTACTATCACAAGACCCATCATTATGCTTCAGGCTTTTAAAGCTGGTCAATTCGGCATCCTTCCAACAGCAGAAACACGTTGATTCACTTCAGCGGGCAATTGCTGTGGCAGGCTTAGAACAAATAAAAACATGGGNAATAATGCTCAGTTTCGGAAAACTAGAAGATAAAACTCAAGAACTTAGTAAGCAATCATTACAACGAGGATTTTTCTGTAAATCCCTATCAAAACTGATCCCCGAAGTCTCAAGTGATATCGCTTTTACTGCAGGTCTACTTTCTAATATTGATGCCTACTTCGATATGCCTCTTGAACAGCTTCTTGCCAAAATACAACTTGACGACGAAGTCACAACCGCTCTCCTAAAAAAATCAGGCAAGCTAGGCTTTGTTTTCACAACGGTACTGTTTATGGAGAAAGGCGAATGGCAAAAGATACGTTGGGCACTTTGGGAAAAAGTGGGTTTAAAGCCCAATCAAATCGAGTGGCTGTATATAGAGTCAATTAAAGAGGCTGAACACTTACTTCAATCGACTCTGAATTAAATCATTCGCTATTTCTTTGGATAACCCGTTATTTCACGAATTGACCTATAAAGCGGCTTCATGCGTTTATACATTTTACAATAGACCTCTTTGTACAACCTATCGTATAAGACAACTGTTGCTTGATTTGGCTGAAAAACCTCCCCAACCCTCGTCATTTTTTCTATCGCCACTTCATAATTAGAGTGAACCCCTAAGCCAACAAAACAATTTATAGCAGCCCCTAAGCCCGAAGCCTCAAACGTATGAGGACGTTCAGCAGGCATGCCAAAGATATCTGCAGTTAGCTGCATCGCTGCATCACTCTGCGAGCCTCCCCCTGACACCCTTAAGTGCTTAATTTTAGTACCGCTACGCTTTTCTATTTGTTCTTTTCCGCTTCGTAACTCATAAGCCAACCCTTCTAGAATAGCGCGATAGACATGGGCACGCTTATGAACATCGCCAAAACCAATCAGAGCGCCTTTTCCTTCTGGCCCAGGCTGACGAACTCCAGGAGACCAATAAGGCTGCATCATCAAGCCCATAGAACCCGCTGGCACCTGATTCAACAATTCATCAAACAAAGCCTCAGTTTCAACCCCTAATTCTTTAGCCTTGCGTTGTTCAGCTTGAGCAAATTCATTTTTAAACCAGCTCACCATCCAAAAGCCTCGATATACCATCATCTCAGTATTATAGAGCTTTGGCATTGCCGCCGAATAAGGAGGGATAAAAGGAATTGTTTCAACGTACTTCTTTGACGCCGTGTTGATCGTAGCAGTGGTGCCATAACTCAAACATCCGATATCAGGTGTAATCCCTCCCGCCCCTAAAACCTCACAGGCTTTATCAGATGCCGCCGCTATTAACCTGAGACCAGTAGGTAAACCGGTCAACTCCGAAGCTTCAGCGCTAATACAGCCTAATTCATCACTGGGCATGACTAATTCAGGCATCATCTGCCGAGTTGCTCTGAGCAATGTCCATTTAAGGTCACTTTTTTTCGCCCACTTCTGCTTACGATAATCATAGGGTAAATACCCCATCGTAGAACCTGTCGAATCTTTCAACTGCTCTGTGAGTTTATAAGTAAGGAAAGCTGATAGACTCACATAGTGTTTAGTTTTAGACCAAATGTCAGGCTGATTTTGAGCAATCCAGTTATCTCGTGCTTTAGCACGTAATTCAGAAATAAGGTTGGTTAAACCAAGTGACTTAATAAGAAAGCCCCAGATACCTGGTAAAGGTGCATCGACATTTGCCCTCCGCTGATCCATCCAAACAATCGCAGGTCGCAATGGTTCTTTATGTTCATCCAGATTAATCATGGTGTAGCGTTGGGTCGTTAATGACACTCCTTCTATTTGTTCAGGTTTCACAATTCCTTGTACCCATAAGTCCTGACATGCTTTCGCTAATGATTTCCAGTAATAATCTGCTTCCTGTTCTGCCCAGCCCGGCTGAGTAGAAAAATATGCTTCAATATCCACTTTACTTTTAGCAATAACATTCCCGCAGTCATCAAAAACCAAGGCGCGAATACTTTGCGTCCCATTATCAATGGCTAATACATATTTTGACTGACTCACAACGTTATCCTTATTTTTTTGAGTTTGGTTTAAGCAGGAATACTGTAAAACTTATTCCAGATACCTTGATAACGTTCTCGCTCTTGCTGCCAATGATCATCTGACCACTTCAGTTCTTCACAACAAATTTGTTTAATCTTCTCCTCAAAAACCAACCCACCCTTCTCGACCAACAAACCAACACGGGTGCGTCGTAATAATAAGTCATCCAAATGTACAACCGCCTCATTACGAGCCGACCAGCGCAATTCAGCCCACATAGCAAGAGCACCAGGAATTACATCGTACTCATCATCCTGCTGAGCCTGTTCCGCCTGTGATAAAAGCTTATCGCCGTCCATACCATAATGGCCTTGCAAACGCTTCTGTAAATAACTAGGTAATTTAATAAAAGAAGGATGCTTTATTTCATAAGATGTAAATATATTTGCACCAAAATCTTCAGCATCAAACCCAGGTAAGTATTGGCTAGCGACGTTAAGAGCGTCTAATGCAATAAGTCTGAAAGTAGTTAATTTCCCACCACTGACTGTTACTAACCCATTATCATTCCAGACACTGTGATCGCGCTTTTCTTTTGAAGGGTTTAATGCCCCTGAACTTACAAGAGGGCGAACACCGGCCCAGGACGAAATAATGTCTTGCTCTTGCAACTCTGCTTTTGGAAATTGAAAGTTAGCAACTTTCATTAAATATAAAAGCTCATCACGCGTCATACTCGTTTCAGAATTATCGATACCCTTATTATCTATGTCGGTCGTACCAATAACTGTTCGGCCCTCCCAAGGAAAAATAAAAATTGGGCGTTTATCATCAGGGTGTATCGCTGTAAAAGCAGAACCAACAGGCAGCCGCCAAGACGGCACAACAATATGACTGCCACGAGAAGGACGAATATTTTTCTCGTCACTTACTTCACCGCGTAGCTCATCACCCCAAGCCCCCGTGGCATTAATTACAACGCTTGCATTAATTGAATAAACTTCACCAGTTTCGGAATTTTCTAAAACCGCACCAACAACTTTAGAGCCCTTTTCATCGTTTTCTTTTATCAGTGATTTAACACCCACATAATTAATGACATCGGCACCGTTCTCTTGAGCTTCGCGCAAAACACGTATTACCAACCGAGAATCATCGGTAACCGCATCTGCAAATTGGGTTCCACCAATCAGTTCATGGTTATTTATCAGAGGACTAAGAAATTCAAATTCTTCTGGCTTATAAAACTTACGGTATTTTTTCCCGGCAAAAAAGTCATAAATACACAGCAAAGAATTAAAAACTAATGGCCCAGGAAAACCTCCCTTATAATGAGCCATTAAATAACTCATTTGGTCAACTAAACCTGGCGCCTCATTCATCAAGCGCTCGCGCTCACTCACAGAATGCATAGTCGTTTTAATATCACCCGCCGCAATATAGCGCAAACCACCATGAACCATCTTTGAAGAGCGACTCGAAGTTCCCCATGCATAATCTTGGCGATCAACCAATAACACACGCTGCCCACGTCGTGCTGCTTCTCGTGCTATTCCTGCTCCGGTAATCCCACCACCAGCAACAATAAGGTCCCACTTATTATTCGACGCATCCTTTAAACGGTTTATTAATAAATCACGTTTACCGGCTTGCCAATTTTCCTGCCACATAGTGTTCACAATCCTTTATTCAATACAGACCAAGCACAGTTCTACTGATTATCTTCAACTAATATTCCCGGATTTAAGCGTTTATCCGGGTCAAAATCATTCAACAGAGTATTAATCACCCGCATACCTAGCTCGCCTTTTTCTGCTGGCACATAAGGCGCATGATCACGACCAACGCCATGCTGGTGTGAAATAGTCGCCCGGCCTTGAGCAATAACCTCGCACGTATTAAATTTCAATTTTTTCCAACGTGTTAAAGTTTCATCATAAGTGTCAGCGCAACGAAAGAAGTAGGTAGTATATATACTCGAACCCTGGCCATACATATGAGACAAATGCGTAAAGACCATCGTTTCTTCACCGTCTTCTCGCAAAGTATTTTCTAATGAATCTTCAATTTGATTTAATAAGCTATCAACATTATCCCAATCTGTTGAAGTTTCTAAGGTATCAATTGCAATGCCTTCGGCCCACATAGTTTCACGCAAATACGGAAACTTAAATCGGCCATGAGACCAAATAGATCCCATCATATTCGCCAGTGCGCCACCGATGCCACCATGAGAGTTTAATAACTTTTTAATTTGCTTAAGTGATAACTTATTTTGAGCTTTTGACCCGGTAACACCAAAAGTCAACATTACCTTATTATCGTCCAAGCCACGAAACTTCAAATACTTTTCTAATAAATTAAATTGCTTTGGTGAAGTACCTAAATGCAAATGAGCTTTCGCTTCTTTTGCATTACTAACTCGCATCATCGACATAGGAATTTTCTGCTGGACTGCCTCACGAACAGCTTCTTTTGCAGTTTCCCAGTTAGGCATAAAATAAACTAAAAACTTTTCTTCTTCCGGCAAACGCGTTACACGAACTTTTACCTCAGTAAAAATCCCCATGCGCCCTTCTGTACCCATCGTTATTTCACGCATATCTGGGCCAGCTGACGACGCAGGAATAGTTGGAATATCCAACGTACCTTGAAGCGTTTCCATTCGGCCACCCGCAAACATCTGCTCAATGCGCCCGTAACGTAATGACTGCTGACCACTAGAACGTGATGCAATCCAACCACCGATTGTCGATAGCTCAAACGACTGAGGAAAATGCCCTAGCGTATAACCTCGTGCGCGCAGTTGAGACTCTACTTCTGGGCCCGCCGTTCCTGCCCCAAATGTTGCAATCTGGCTTTCTTCACTCAGATCCATTAACCGATTCATGCGCCCCATATCAATGGTTAAAATCGCTTTCGAATTTTCTACCGGGGTAATATGGCCAGCTACCGAAGTACCTCCGCCATAAGGAATAACAATAAAATCTTTTTCCTCTGCTAAATCTAATAAATCTCGCACTTGTGCACTTGTTTCCGGAAATGCAACCCCATCAGGAAAAACACCAAAATCTCCGCTGCGCATTGCCAACCAATCAGAAAAACTTTGACCGCGCGCATGACGCACCCGAACTTCCGCGTCTGTAACAATTAAAGAATGCTGAGGTAATCGGGAATTAGGCACCTTATCCATAACACTTTCCAATGAGGCTTCTGGAAGTGGTTTGGTTTTACCAATAACGCTATTAATTAATTCACGGCCATGTACCGATACTTCCTTCACATAACTGTCATCACCCCAACCATTCCAACGACGCATCTTTTTTCTCCAGATTATTTGTTAAGTTAGATCCTGCAATAGACCCATGACGCAGGTAGCGCTAATATAGACCCAGTCTACTAAGCCCAAAAACTTTAACAACGTCGCTTTCGGACACCAAAGTAGCAAATTAAGCCAAACTCTATTGCCAATACTGTATTACTTACTCTATGACTGAAGACCGCCTAGGAACAGCATCAACAGCCGCATTGCGACAGTACTTGCGAGCTGCCCAAGATTATGGCATTGAAGCAGAAGATGCACTTATTAAAAATGAACTGCCCCTCGGCATCTTAGATAACAGCATTGCGCGCGTGACCGGGACTGAATTTCAGCGATTAATTCGCTGGCTTGTCGACGCCTGTAACGATCCACTATTCGGGCTAAAAAGCGGCGCTTATGTTCAACCTGGATCTTACAGTATCTTCGGTTACATGATTATGAATTGCCGAAGTGCCCGTGAAGCACTTCATATGACACCTATGTACGAAAGCATTGTCGGTGACATGGGTGTTACCAAGTTAGAGAAAGCGGGTAAACGTCTAGCGGTTCGTTGGATATGCCAATACGATGACCCCGTCATAATCCCACATATGATTGATAACGTACTTTACTCTTGGACTCAATTTGCTCGTTACTTGGCTGATCTGCCAGAAGGAAAGCCTTACTGCGTACAACTTGAAAGAAGCGAGCCTAGCAAACAGGCACTTAATGTCTATCAGGATATGTTTGGCTGCGACATAGAATTCAATGCAAAACGCAATGCGTTAATCGTTGATGAAGAAGTTCTAGAAATTCCCTTGCGCCAGCCCGATCCAGGTTTGTTGCAAAGCTTAACTCAACAAGCTGAATCAATAATGGATGAACTTAAACAAAAAAACACCATTACATTACAGGTACGAGGCGTATTGCGCCGATTAATGGAGCACGAACTACCACGTAAAGAAAAAGTTGCAGAGGCACTCGAAATGACTGAGCGCACATTGCAACGACGCTTACGAGAAGCTGGAACAGGTTACCAGCAAGTTCTCGACGACATACGCAGAGAAACGGCTATTGAATGGCTAACCACAACACAAGTCGCAATCACCGATATTGCTAGTAACTTAGGCTTTGCCGAAGTACGTTCTTTCCAACGCCGCTTTAAATCGTGGACTGGTCATGCACCAGGGGAATATCGAACCCTCCATGCAAAAAGCTAATATCCTTACCTTATACTGATCCAAATTCTGTATTTATCAGTAAGCCTTATAGAACGAACTATTAAAAGTACGCATACAAAGAGGCTTACGGGTAATGACACACACCTTAACCACTAAATTAACAAGCGAAGAAAAATCTCGCATTATCGAAATGGCTTGGGAAGACAGAACTCCCTTCGAAGCCATTTTAAAACAGTTCGGGATGTCAGAACCTAACGTTATCTCATTAATGCGCTCTACATTAAAACCAAAGACATTTAAAAACTGGCGCCAACGCGTCAGTGGCCGAAAAACAAAACATCTAGCATTAAGATCATTCACAACAGGTCGAGCCTACTGCCCGACTCAATATAAAAACCATAATTAGCATGAGTGCACAAAACACACTGCGTTTAATACTAGGCGATCAATTAAACGCAGATCATAGCTGGTTCAAAACAAAAGACCCTGATGCCATATATGTCATTGCCGAATTGCACCAAGAGCAACATTACGTCAAACATCATATACAAAAAACCTGCGCCTTCTTTAAATCCATGGAGAACTTCGCCAAAGCATTACAAAAAGCAGGGCATAATGTATTACACCTCACCCTCGATGATACTTCCGAATATTCAAACCTGAGTGATTTACTCATCGCCCTTGCGAAACAACACAACTGTTCAGAAATTCATTATCAACGCCCTGATGAATATCGCTTAAAACAACAGCTCAATGCTTTAACACACTCAGCACAAACAGATCACGGCATAGAACTGAAACGTTTCGATACTGAACACTTCATATTACCAGCTGAAGATATATTCAAATACTTCAACAAAGATAAGCATGTGCGAATGGAGAACTTTTATCGCAAAATGCGTAAACGCTTCAATATTTTAATGGAAGATGGGCAGCCATTAGGTGGCCAATGGAATTTCGATGCCGACAACCGAAATAATTTCAAAGAAGATGATCTTGACGCGATCCCAGAACCCCTAGTATTCGCAAATGATGTAAACGACATTATTGAGCGCTTAAATCGCCATAAAATACCTTGCATGGGTAAGCCAGAAACAACCTTACTGTGGCCTTGCAGTAGAGCGCAGTCTAGAGAAATACTGCAATACTTTTGCACCGTTTGCTTACCTAATTTTGGTCGCTTTCAAGATGCGATGACTCAAAACTCGCCGCATGCATGGAGCCTGTACCACTCGCGCTTAAGCTTTGCCCTAAATGCGAAAATGCTTCACCCGTTAGATGTAATTAAAGCCGCCATTAATCAGTTTAACCTTTCACAAGATGCTATAAACCTCGCACAGATTGAAGGTTTTATTCGGCAAATATTAGGTTGGCGAGAATATGTTAGAGGTATGTACTGGATTAACATGCCCGAAATTTCAAAGCTAAACGCACTTCAAGCCAATAAACCACTACCAAAATGGTTTTGGGATGGTAAAACAAACATGAACTGCCTAAGCAAAGCAGTTTCACAATCATTAGATTACGCTTACGCTCATCATATACAGCGCTTAATGATTACAGGAAACTTTGCCTTATTAGCGGGGCTGAACCCAGATGAAATCGATGAGTGGTATCTCGGTATTTATATCGATGCCATTGAATGGGTTGAACTACCAAACACTCGTGGAATGGCGCTATCAGCAGACGGTGGATTAATTGCCACAAAACCCTATGCTGCCAGTGGGAACTACATCAATAAAATGAGCGATCACTGCAAGCACTGCCACTATTCAGTAAAAACTAAAACTGGCTCTAAGGCTTGCCCATTCAACAGCCTATATTGGCACTTTTTAGAAAGAAACAAAGAAGTATTCCAGAAAAATCCAAGAATGGCCTTCCCCTACAAAACATGGCAACGGATGGACAGTAGCCAACAAACTGCAATTTTACAACACGCCAAACAAGTACTTCAGAACCTAGACAGCCTATAGAGCTTAACTAGGTCCAAACATATAGATTAGTAAGATAAAAATTGACTAAATTATGATCTAATTTACGCAGTACCGCGTAATAAACACAAACACATGCAAAATTAATCCAAGAGCAGGAAAATAGGTACACAGCTATGAGTTTAAATATTAAAAGCGGCCTTTTGATGGCAAGTTTCTTATTAATTCTGATCGCCAGTTTCTCAAGCCCTGCTTATTCAAGCTGCGACCCAATGCTTGAATTTGAAACAAAAAAACTGCACTCCAAAAAGACAGTCAACTTCTGTGAGAAGTTTAATGACAAGGTGTTACTCGTAGTCAATACCGCCAGCCACTGCGGCTTTACACCTCAATTCAAGAAGCTTGAAAGCCTCTATCAAAAGTACAAAAATCAAGGATTGGAAATTGTCGGTTTTCCATCAAATGATTTTAGACAAGAATATAAATCAGAAGAGCAAACCGCTAGCTTGTGCTTTATAAACTTCGGCGTTACTTTCACCATGGTTTCTACCAGTGCGGTTACAGGGGAATTCCAAAATGAGTTTTTTAAAGCTCTAAGCAAGAAAACAGGCAAAGAACCTAGCTGGAACTTCAATAAGTACCTAATCAGTAGAGACATGAAGAACATCAGCCACTTTCAGTCATCTGTTGAACCATTAAACAGTTCACTTGAAAATGCAATAATAGAGCATCTAAAGACATCACTATAAGTCAGTAACTATAAAGCCTTCTTTCTTGAAAATAACCAAGAACCCAGCGTGAGTAAAATATAAATACTGACAATAAAAATTAACTGCTGAGGCTGGGTATTGTATTCATAATAGAAAATTAATAACGTCCCTAAAAGAAGAGTGAAAAAAGAAACTGCTGTAATGAATAAAGAAGAATTCGTTAAATCACGAATCTTATAATTGGCATAAGCCATTAGCACTGACACCAATAAAAACGTCACACTGCCGAACTCAAGTATCACCTGCAAGCTGCCGGCAAGTACAAGAAGAAATGCTAATGTAGCCATACTTATAATTGCAAAAACAGGAATATTGTTAATCCGTTTACCAATGAATGCAGGGAAATAACCATCATTTGCGATAACCGCCATCTGTCTAGATGCACCGAATACAGTTCCACTAATAGCGCTGCTCGTTGCTAATAACGCCCCTAATATTACAAGATCCGTTCCCCAGTGACCCAAAACATTACCAGCGCCAGAAGCAAGCGCATACTCTTGATTCTGAATAATATCGTCAAAAGGAATGGCCAATATGGCACCTAAAGAAATTACAAAGTAAATTAAAACAGCAAGGAATAGCGAAGAATAAATAGCTCTTGGAATATTTCTTTCGGGCGATTCCATTTCATTAACCGCATTGATAACCAGCTGAAAACCTTCATAGGCAACAAAGGTCAATGAAGCGACAATCAAAACGGACCAAACACTGACCTCTGCCTCATTCTGAATGAGTACCGGTAATGTTGTTTGACTGTTATTGATAAGCACAAAAGAGATAATGACTAAGATAACAAGTTTGGTATAAACCATAATATCTTCTATTTTACCCATGCCCTTCACACTCCAAATATTCACGAGAGTGAAAATAAGAATGATCAAACCAGCCACAGCTTTTCTCGCCCATTCACTATCAGCGAAAGAGAAGCCACTAATCGCATAAGAAGCAAAAGTATAAGCATTGTAGTGGCACACTAATTTTGGTCGCTTAATAGGAGGTGCTAAAATGCCCTCATATATTTACGGTGACAATATGACCAAACAAACCAGACCAC
>PAOL01000005.1 GCA_002708475.1 Oleispira sp.
TCATTTTGAGCTTTTGCACCCTTATGGGATGTTTGCCCAAGGGTGAACTGTTGATCAGAAGGTAGGTGCCATTGTTCGCTTTGAGAGGAGTTAGTCATTAAAGGATTCGAGCCGTTTATTATAATCTTACGACTATCTAAACATGTATTATCCTAATCATCTATGAGCACTGCCTGAGTGTCTTCTTTGTGACACATAGATGATTAGACGTATAGGAGATAGGCCGCTTTAGCGGAAAGATGTACGATCATTAAATGATTTCACTTTACCATCTTTTGCTAGGCCATTTGCCATGGCAATTCGTTGGTTCTTTCTGCCTAATAAGCGTGCCTGAACCCAGCGTTCCCATAGTAATGCTCCCCAAGTATCTTTTTTCCAAGTTTTCTTGAATAAGTATTTTGTTGCGGCGATGGCATCAGGGGATTTACTAGCAATTTCAGTTGCTAAAGCTTCTGCGTCAGCCATTGGGTCTTCACTGATTTTACTGATTAACCCGTATTCAGCACCTTCTAAGCCTGAGAAGAAACGACCTGTCATTGTTAGCTCTTGTGCGATATCAACGCGAGTTAAGCGTGAAAGTGTCACCATGCCGCTCATATCTGGGATTAAGCCCCATTTCATTTCTAAAATTGACATCTTGGTATCTGGAGTCGCTATGCGATAATCCGTCGCCAAAATAATCTGCATACCGCCACCGAAACAGTTGCCGTGAATCGCAGAGATTACCGGGATTGGCAGGTCACGCCAGATATGTGCAATCTCTTGCGCAACATTAAGTTTGGACCAAGGCATTTTTAGAAACACCTTTGGCACCATCATTGGGTCTTTGCTAAGTGCGCCAAAATCTAAACCTGCGCAAAAAGATGGTCCATTTCCATGCATGATGACGGCACGAATAGAGCGATCTTTACGAATCTTCTTTGCGGTCGAGATCATTTCTTTGAACATAGCCATATCTAAACCGTTGTGTTTTTCTGGGCGATTTAGGCTGACGTAAGCAATTTTATTTTTAACTTCGAGTAATACGCGCGCTTCTGACATATAGCTGCTTCTATTTTAACGATTAAAACCAATGAATTAGATGGACATACTTCCATAACCTAGCAATCCTTGCCAGATTATTTCGTATTTTTGTCGCGATAATGCGAGGTGGGGTTATTGAATTGTTAGTATTGGTGACAGTTCAGAGGGCTGATCAAGAATGCAATTCGAGAGTGAGTTTATTAAAGGCCTTGATAAAAGCGTTGCTGTTTTCTTCACTGGCTGCTGAAATCACGGCGATTGAAGTCATGCCTGTGGCTAATACCTGTGAAAAATTATTCAAGTCGATGCCGCCAATACAGGTTGTAGGGTATAGCTTCCCGTAGCTGCTGTACCACTGGGCTAGCTTTGCTAAGCCGAGGGGTGAGTGTTCTACAATTTTCGAGTTGGGTGTAAATACAGGGCCAAATGCTAGGTAGCTGGGCTTTAAGCTATGAGCATAAGCCAACTCTGTTTCATTGTGGCAGCTAATGCCTAACCGTAATCCTTTTTCTTGTATGCACTTAAGATCTTGCCTTTGAATAAGCGCTAAGTCTTCTTGACCAAGATGAATGCCATAAGCTTCAAACTCTAACGCCAATTGCCAGTCGTCATTGATGTATAAAGGCACTTTCTGCTGCTGGCATATGGCGATTGCTTGCTTTATTGCATTTTTCTTTTTTGCTACAGAAATATCTTTCTGCTTATTTCGCCATTGTAGAGTATGCACGCCTTGAGAGATCAGCCGTTCTAAGTCGCTGAGATTATCGACGATGGCATATAATCCAAGTTTACTGGCTTTTCGAAAAGGAGGAATTAGGTTTGGCTGGTCAAAATGTTCACTTGCTTTAACCAACTCAGAAAAATCATTAGGGTTATTTTCTAAAGGAGCTTGCCAAACAGGCCCTGCACCATATCCTTGTGGTGCTGCTAATCTTAATCCTTGCTGAATAAAACGATTGGCCAGTACCACGCTGTCGCTAATCGAATAGTCGTTAGCAATAAAGCTCGCAATAGCAGAAGCAAGAGTACAGCCTGTACCATGATTGTTCGGTTGTGCTTGTTTAGCGTGAGACAGCCAGAAAGAATGGTTTTTATTGGCAAAATAATCTCTACAAAAAATATTCGCATTCGGATCACTACAACTCATAGAGTGACCGCCTTTAATAAGTACGTTAGCAACCCCTCTATCGAGTAGCTGTTGGGCCACATTCTCTATGTCAGCAGGAGAGCGTATTGTTGTTTTGGTAAGAGCTTCAGCTTCTTGTAAATTTGGGGTGATTAGATCAACTTGTTTAAGTAGAGGATCAATCTCACAACGATCAAAGGCATCTAAAAAGCGTGCGCCCGTACTGGCTTTTAAAACAGGGTCCCATACGCAAAATAAACGTTGTTCAGAACTAATAACCGCAGGTCGTAATGTTTCTAAGCACCTTGCCAGCCAGTGCAGGGTTTTTAGCTCAGGCAGTAAGCCGATTTTAATGGCTCTAGGGGGTAAGTCTTTTTCTAGCGCTTGCCATTGAGCGGCTAAATCTACAGAAGATAGAGGGTGTATTTTTTCTACTGAAATACTGTTTTGGGCGGTGATNGCTGTAATGANGGTACANCCATGACATTTTAANCTATGAATAGTATTCAAATCTGCTTGAATACCCGCACCGCCACCAGAGTCAGACGCAGCGATACTCCAAACAACAGGCCGCGACTTTTGAATGAGTGCTGATTCTGAGCTTAAGGCAGAATGCTCGTTATGAGCTTGTTCTTTCTTTTTACTTTCAGCCTCAGCGGGCTNTTGATTGGACGCAGGATCTTGAATAAATGTTGATTTATTAATGATTGCCTGACTTGCACTTGTTGCCACTATTCGTGATGCCAAAAGGGTGTTCCTAATACGGGGGTCGATGGGCTCGCGGTTTGGCGACTCTCCATAAGACCGGCTAAGTAGGCTTGGCGTCCACCTTTAACTGCTTTAGCAAAGGCACTGGCCATCTGTATTGGATCGTGAGCTTTAGCGATGGCGGTATTCAGTAATACACCGTCAAACCCCATTTCCATGGCTGCCATCGCTTGAGAAGGTCTACCAATACCTGCATCAATAATGAGGCTGGTGGTTGGAAATCGATCTCTGATCGCGTTTAAGTTATAGGGATTCATTAACCCTTGGCCTGTACCTATGGGAGATCCCCATGGCATTAATACTTGGCAGCCGACTTCTAACAAACGCTGACATAATACTAGGTCGTCAGTGCAGTAAGGCAAAACCTTAAAACCATTTTTAATGAGGGTTTCGGCTGCCTTAACTGTCTCAAAAGGATCTGGTTGCAGGTTATAGTCGTCTCCAATCACTTCTAGCTTGATAAAGTCGGTGTTAAATATTTCTCGGCTCATTTGTGCCAGCGCAATCGCTTCTTGCGCACTATGACAACCAGCCGTGTTTGGCAGCAGCTGGCAGCCACTTCGCTGAATATGCTGCCAAATATCATGGCCCTTATTGTTTGCAGGATCTTGGCGACGTAAGGATAGTGTTACCATTTCGCTACCAGATGCTGTAATNGCTTTAGCCATCATATCAGGGGAAGGGTAGAGTGCTGTTCCTACCAGTAATCGTGAATTCAAGGTGCGATCGTAGAGCTTAAAACAATCCTGCTTGCTTTTAATCATATCTAGCCTCCTGCCATTGGTGTTAAAAGTTCAATGTCATCATCATTGTTTAATAAGGTGGTGTCGTATAGAGCTCGAGAAATAAATTTTTGATTTAAGGCGATTGCATAGTTGTCGGTATTATCTTGGGTGTCATCGGCTAGCCATTTGTTAATTGCTTGGCTTAGGGTGCAGTTTTTAGGCACTGTGAATTCTGTGTTGTTGACGTAAATTCGGATATTCATGAAAAAACCTTTTCTATTGCTTGTTCTATTAATGCGGGGCCTATGAGGTAGCCGTGTCGATAAAGCCCATTAATACTAATTACGGGTTGCTGTCTTTTTGATTCGCTTTGTTGAATCTTAGGTAAATTGTCGAAATACGCTGGTCGTAGGTTTTGGTCTTGATAAAGGATGCGCGCTTCTGAAAATGCGGGGTTAATGGCATAAAGTGCTGACATGAGTTCCATTGAAGATCTTAGGCTGATTGGCGATTGGTCTNCACTCTCAATTTCAGTCGCTCCGATCATGAATTGATTATTTGGCTTTGGTACCAAGTAGAGCTTGTAACGTGGGTGCATAATCCGAATGGGGCGGGTTAGTGTGATCTCTTTGCTTTCTAGCCAAATCACCTCTCCACGAACACCCCGAATTTGAGCTTGATCGTTAGATGATTGCTTACTGCCAAATCCACGACAATCGAAGATCAAATCAAAATCAGACAGCTTAGGATCGTCAATATCCATTGGCTGATGTTGATGAAATTGTACGTCTAAAACTTGAGCTTCTTCGATTAACTTGTTTAATACGGGGTGGTGATCAATATGAGCCTCATCCTGAAGAAATAAGCCTTGTTGAAAATGGTTGCCTAGATTAGGTTCGAGGACATTTAATTGTTGTTGGCTTTGTATTAACTGATATTGCGAAGTCTTAATCTGTTTAGTAGATGGCTGCTTAGTAGATAGTTGCTGTAATTTAAATCGAAGGTCTTTTTCAAATTGCCTAAGTTCAGCTAGGTCGTTAGGGTGAGCGATAACAAGGCTTCCCCGCTGGTGGAAGTACTGCTGGCCATTGATTTGTTTAAGCCATTTTGGCCATAACGTTAATGAGCGTTGCCCTAACTGAAAAATCTCTAGCTCGCTGCTTACCAATTCGCTACTTGGAGAGAGCATTGCAGCTGCAGTAAATGCGGAAGCTTTGTCTGTAGTGTTTAAGTTTGGATTTAAGCTGCCTTTTTCAAAAACATGAAGTTCGATATTTTTTATTCCAATATCTTCTATTATACCGTTATCTACTGTTTCCATGCTGCTAATGCTGGCAANTCGCCACGCTAGAAGGCGACCGCAGAGGCCGCCTCCTAGAATCGCTATTTTTTTACCAGCGTTTCTATTTTTAAACTTCACTATACAGCTCGCTCCCTTGTTGCTTAAACTGCTCTGACATTTCCTCCATGCCTTTTTTAGCTTTTATCTGCTCATCATCAGCTGCATGAATGGCGGCAACTTGAGCTGCGTCTAAATCTCGTACTTCTTGGCTAATTTTCATTGAACAGAATTTAGGGCCGCACATTGAGCAAAAGTGAGCGACCTTGTGGCCTTCTTTNGGCANNGTTTCNTCGTGNTACGCACGAGCTGTATCGGGATCAATGGCTAAGTTGAATTGATCTTGCCAGCGGAATTCAAAGCGTGCTTTTGACATCGCNTTATCACGAATTTGAGCACCTGGATGACCCTTGGCTAAATCAGCTGCGTGAGCAGCTATTTTATAGGTGACCATGCCTTGTTTAACATCTGCCTTATTGGGTAGGCCTAGATGTTCTTTAGGCGTTACGTAACACAGCATTGCGCAGCCATACCAACCAATCATGGCCGCACCAATACCTGAACTAAAATGATCGTAACCGGGAGAAATATCCGTTACTAATGGGCCAAGGGTATAGAAAGGAGCTTCGTCGCAGTGCTTGATCTGTTCATCCATGTTCTCCTTAATCATGTGCATTGGCACGTGACCAGGGCCTTCTATGAAAACTTGAACATCATGAGCCCAAGCTTTCTTTGCGAGTTCACCTAGAGTCCGCAATTCACTGAATTGAGCTTCGTCATTAGCATCAGCTACAGAGCCAGGACGTAGGCCGTCACCTAAAGAAAAAGTAACATCATAGGCTTTCATTATTTCGCAGATTTCATCGAAATGGGTATAGAGAAAGTTCTCTTTGTGATGGAATAAACACCACTTGGCCATGATGGAACCACCGCGTGAAACAATGCCGGTCATGCGTTCGGCTGTCATTGGAACGTAACGTAGAAGAACTCCTGCATGGATAGTGAAGTAGTCTATGCCTTGCTCAGCTTGTTCGATCAATGTGTCGCGAAATACTTCCCATGTTAGATCTTCTGCAATCCCATTTACTTTTTCTAGAGCTTGATAAATGGGTACGGTACCAATAGGAACGGGACTGTTACGGACGATCCATTCTCGTGTTTCGTGAATGTTCTTTCCGGTAGATAGATCCATTACGGTATCTGCGCCCCAGCGTGTTGACCATACCAGTTTTTCAACCTCTTCTTCGATCGAAGAGGTCAGGGCTGAGTTGCCAATATTGGCGTTAACTTTAGTTAAAAAATTACGCCCAATAATCATGGGTTCGCTTTCTGGGTGATTGATGTTGGCAGGAATGACTGCTCGCCCGCGGGCAACTTCACTACGAACAAATTCTGCTGTGATATAGCTTGGGGTAGATGCTCCGAAGTTCTCACCGGGATGCTGGTTTTTATTGTGTTCAGCCATTTCGTTTTCCGCGATTGCTAGGTTTTCACGGATAGCGATGTACTGCATTTCGGGTGTAATAATGCCTTGGCGAGCATAATGCAGTTGGGTGACGTTATTACCCGCTTTGGCTTTAATCGGCTTACGTTTTAGATCAAAGCGCAGGGATTCTAACGCAATGTTCATTTCACGAATTTTGGCGTACTCAGAGCTAGTGCCACTAAGTACTTGGGTATCGTTACGACTTTCAATCCATTTTTTTCGCAGAGGTTCAAGACCTTTACGTATATCAATGGTTTTCTCTGGGTCGCTGTAAGGGCCTGAGGTGTCATATACGCGGACGGGAGCGTTATATTCAGTTTTGTCATCTGCCAATGTCGTTGGCGTTAAGTGGATTTCACGCAGAGATACTTCAATGTCTGCTTGAATCGCTTGATTAAATGACTTTATGTAAAGCTTTTTAGAGCCAGGAAAGGGCTGGGTAGAAAGCTCATCAACTTTTGCGGTTTCACTCAGCTTTTGCTGAATAGTATAAGTTTGTTCAGACACAATTGTTTCCTATCTCTTTTGAGAAAATGGAGAAAAATAAATTGAGCTGTCTAACTTGAAATCTGAAGGTAGGTACCGTTAGGCAATAAAACGTTTATGAAAGGCACTACAAACGGTTTGTAATCTATATTGGAACAAGGCCATTAAAACGAGCATAAAGTAGACTTGACGACTTTTTACACGATTAAAATTTGTATGTTCGTAAGTTATAAACGTTGCGTTCTTTCATCTTGTTTCCTACGCTGGTATTAACCAGATCAGGTTCAACGGGATCCACATTTGTGATCTCAGCCTTTCAATTAAGGCACCCCGACAAGACATGTTTACTTATTACTCATAAAATTTCGTTTATTTTTAATAAGTTGTGACAGTGTATGATGAAGTGAGTGATTGGACAATGGATTTATTTAAACCACACTTAGGTTAATGATTTATTTATGAGATTAAGCAGTTGCCTTTAGCTAGGGGTTAAAGCATGGGTGAAACCATCAATGTCTTACCGGATCGTATTCCCGTATTAATCGTCGATGATGATGAAGATGTTCTTCAAGTGACTCGTTTGGTTTTGTCGCGCTTTCGTTTTGAAGATCGTGCTTTAGACTTAATTTTTGCTACTTCTGGTCAGGAAGCAATGGATATTATTTCGAAGCGGGATGATATTGCTATCGTGTTGTTAGACGTAGTAATGGAGACGGGTGATAGTGGTTTTAAGGTTGTTGAATATATTCGAAATATTCAGGCTAACCATGTCTTAAGAATTTTATTGCGTACAGGCCAGCCTGGCTTAGCTCCTGAGCGCCAAGTGATCAATGATTATGATATTAATGATTATATAGCCAAAACAGATGCGACTACTGATCGATTAACCCTCTCCATCACAAATGCCTTGCGGGCATATCGAGATATCCTGAGTGCAAAGCAGTTAACGCACCGATTACTTACCGTTGAGTTGGAGCAAGAGCAAGCTTTAGAAGCTTTTCGCGCAAAGTCTGAATTGCTGGCTTATGTTAGCCATGAAATTCGAACGCCGCTGAATGGTATTATTGGTATGACTGAAATCTTATCCGATACTCTACTTTCTGATGAGCAGCAGAGTTATTTGTCTGATATTCATAATTCAAGTCAAACGCTATTGGGTGTTGTTAATGACGTTCTAGATTTATCTAAAATTGAGGCTGGAATGCTCGAGTTGGATGTCAGGACCTTTAAATTAGAGGATTTGCTGAATGAGATTAATTCAGTTTTCCGCGCACTCATATTAAAAAAATCAATTAAATATACTCAACATGTTACGCCTGAAGTGCCTGCCTATTTGTTTTCTGATAGTTCGCGATTGAAACAGTTGATAATGAATTTGATTAGTAATGCTTTAAAGTTCACACCAGATGGTGGTGAAATAACACTATCGCTGGATGTAGGGCAGGCTAACTTTTTCGATCATGAATCGGATCGGACTCTATTGTTGACAGTCACCGATAGCGGTATTGGTATGTCCGCAGATAGGCTTGAGTCAATTTTTGATGCTTACCAGCAAGCTGAATCACATACTTCGAGAATTTATGGCGGTACTGGGTTAGGGTTATCTTTATGTCGCAAAATTACTCAGTTAATGGGCGGAGAAATAGCAGTTGAAAGCACTGAAGGTCAAGGTTCAACCTTTAAAGCATCTATAGAGCTTAAAGAGGGGGAAGAAGGGGCTTGTGAGTTATCAGAGGATGGAAAACAAGTCTCTATTTCTGGTTTAAATGTCCTGGTTGCTGAAGACAATCGAACCAGTCGTAAGGTGATTGAAATACTGCTTAAAAAACTAGGGGTTGAAGTATTTGTTGTGGATGATGGTCAGCAAGTACTAGATCAAGTGGAGAAACTGAAGCCCGATGTGATTTTGATGGATTGTCATATGCCTGTATTAGATGGGTTTGAAGCGACTAAGATATTACGTCAGCGTGGGTTTGATCTACCTATTTATGCCCTAACAGCAGGGGTCAGTAAAGAAGAGCAGTTGGAGTGTGAAAGGGTGGGTATAAATGAGGTGTTGAGTAAGCCTGTTACACTGCAATCTTTAAAAGCGGCGCTGCAACAGGCTATAGTTTAGCGGTTTCTATTTTTCAGTTTTCTGGTCTTTAATTTTCTTCTTGCCACTTTTTTCCTTTGATTTTTTATTAGAAACGTCAGCAATTTGTTTAAGGCGGTTGATGACTTCAAAGTTAATACTTCCTTTGCTGAAGTAATGCTCTAGGCAAGTTTCTCCAACGTCACGATCCATTAGTAATTCCAGGGCTTCATCGACTTTTTTAATGCCATAAATAAAGAAGGTGCCTGATTCTACGGCATCAACAACTTCTTGTTTAAGTGCAAGATTACGTATGTTCGCAAACGGAATGATGACTCCGTGCTCTCCATTTAATCCACGGGCTTTGCATAAGCGGAAGAACCCTTCGATTTTTTCATTTACACCGCCAATGGCCTGAACTTCACCGTATTGGTTTATTGAACCAGTAATCGCAAACGTTTGTTTGAGAGGCTGATGAATTAGGGCAGAAATCAAGCAGCATAATTCGCCAAGAGAGGCGCTGTCGCCATCAATGTAGCCATAAGATTGCTCCATGGCGAGGTTGGCTGAAATTGCTAGCGGGAAGTCTTGAGCGTATTTGTGACCAAGGTACCCAGATAGGATCATTACACCTTTCGAATGGATGGCTTGTCCAAGATTAGCTTCTCGTTCGATGTCGACAATACCGCCTGAACCGGGATAAACCGTTGCGCTTATTCTGGCGGGTGTGCCGAAGCGAGTGTCGCCAACCGTCATCACGGTTAAGCCATTTACTTTACCGATGGCTTCGCCTTCAGATTCAATAAGAATGACGTTGTCGAGCATCTGTTGGTGAATTCGATCGTAAATTCGACCAGTACGCTCTTCTTTGGCCGTGAGCGCCTGATCAATGTGGCAGGTTTCTATAAGTGGTGCGCTGTCCATTTTACGCATGAACTCCGCTTCTGCGAGTAGCTCAAATATGTGACCAATGCTAGCGGTTAAATATTTTTGATCTTCGGCTAGGCGCGAGCTATGTTCTATTAATCGAGCAATGCCGACATTACTAATGTCTGCATATTCTTGTTCATCGATACGACTTTTTAGTAAGCGAGCGAAAGCATGAATGTGTTCGTCTGTCCTTGGGATTTCGCTATCAAAATCAACAAGGGTTCTGAATAACTCTTTAAAGTCGGCATCGTATTCTTGCAATAAGTAATAGACATTACGTGAGCCGATAAGAACGAGTTTGATATCTAAGGGAATAACGCCTGGTAATAACGTTGTGGTTGAAACCAGTCCTAGTTCTGAATAAGGTGATTCCATTTTCAATTGCTGAGATTTTATAGCGCGTTTCAGGGCATCCCAAACCATAGGCTCGCCGAGTAATTTCTCTGCGTCTAAGATTAAGTAACCACCATTGGCTTTATGCAGTGCCCCAGGACTTATTTTTCGGTAGTTAGTCGTTAAGGCGCCTTGGTCGCTCGAGAATTCAATGCGGCCAAAAAGATTACCGTAGCTTGGGTGAGGCTCATAAATGACTGGCACACCTTCGCTATCATCATGGCATACAGCAATATTGGGTTGTAGAATTTCTTCTAAAATGGTGCGTTTAACAAACTCATCACGGTTCTCGTTTGTTCTTTCGTCTATGAGTTCTTCTAATATTATTTTAGGCAGATGCTCTCGCATGGTTGCTAAGAATTCAAGGACGGTAGGGAAGTCTTTGTAGCCTTCTTCTATTGTTTCTAGTAGTGGTGATAGTGCTTGGTTAATCGTGTCTTTATTTAATGTTCGTAATTCGTTGGTGGATTCACGCTTCCATTGTGGTAGCTCAGAAAGTGATTCGTTTAAGAATTGCTCTAAGGCTGCGATGTTATGATGAAAAGTTTCACGCTCGCTCTCTGCAAGCTGTGCAAATTCGGTTTCATCTAATGCCTTGCCATCCTTCATTGGTGTAAAACTAATAGCGGATGAGTCTCTAAATACCGCGGTATTAGCTTTTAAGGCTTCCTTCTCTACCAATTCTAGCGCTTTATCGTATTTTCGATTAAATGCGTGATCGATGGTAGATTTCTGTTGCTGGTAGCTAGGGTGCTCAAAAACCGCAGGAAAGGTCGCTAATAAGTTATTTATTAAATCATCTAAAATCGTTTTAAAGGCGAGCGCTTTCGTGGGTGGAAGTTCCAGTACTTTAGGTTCACGAGGGTTGGCAAAATGGTTGACGTAGCACCAGTCACTAGGTGCAGGTTTGGTTGCAGCCTGTTCTTTTAAATATTCTCGAATATAGGATGAGCGCCCAGTACCGTTTTCACCCATTGCGTAGATGTTATAGCCAATACGATCCATGCCTACGCCGAAGCGTATGGCATTCTCTGCGCGTTCTTGTCCTAATACACCATTATATGCCTGTAATTCAGCAGAACTTTTAAACGGAAGCTGTAATGGATCAATGCGTGTTGAAACTTGATTTGCGAGTAGAGGGTTGGGTTTATTGCCAAGTTGAGGCATGAAGAATCCCTTATATTTCAATTGTCTAATTGATTATGCATTCATTTGACCTCTACGTTAGAGCTAAGCAAGTTTTTTGGCAAGAGAGAATGTGCTTAGTGTATTGCTTTTCTTGCCCTTTTTTGGATAATAACCAGCTCCCAAGCGTTTGTTATTATTATGTCTATTCAATCTGAAGATCGAACAACGATCGATATGTTTTCGCGTCCTGAGCGAGGGCGACCAAAAACTAGTCCTTACGATCGCATGACGCAGCTTAAATTAAGTAAGCGCCTACAGCGAAACCGCGATAAGCATAGGGGTATGCGTCGTGTTGAAGTGAAATTGAATAATGATGTTGTAGAAGCCCTTGATACTCTAGCGGCAGAAATGGGGATGTCTCGCGCAGAGGTCATTGAAGCCGGTTTAATGGGTTTAATGGACAAGACTGATTAAAACGCATAAAAATGCTCTAAGTCGTTAATTTGGCTTGCTTTTATTCTTTTGATCAGCATAATAGCGATCAGCATTTAAGCACAGCTTAAATTGCAGCGTGTTATGGTGGCCCTTATCGGTCCCTTCGCAACGATAAGCTACGAACCCCGCCAGGCCCGGAAGGGAGCAACGGTAGTAGTGGATTCGTGTGCCGAGGTGTGGCTGGTAGGGGTCATCTCCAATTTCTAGATTCCCATTTCAATTCCCCTGTTTTAATTGTTTCTGACTTTCGTCTCATTTCCCGCTATGATACCCATTAAGATCAAATTATTGACGGATTTTTCATGAGTTATCAGGTACTTGCGCGTAAATGGCGTCCACGTTTCTTCGCTGAAATGGTCGGTCAAGAACATGTACTACGTGCCCTAATTAATGCGTTGAACGATCAGCGTTTACATCATGCTTATCTTTTTACGGGTACTCGTGGTGTTGGTAAAACGACAATTGCTCGTATCCTTGCTAAATGCTTAAACTGTGAACAAGGCGTTAGTGCAACTCCGTGTGGAGAGTGTTCTTCATGTCGAGAGATTGCAGAAGGTCGTTTTGTTGACCTTATTGAAGTGGATGCCGCATCTCGTACAAAGGTTGAAGATACTCGTGAATTATTAGATAACGTTCAATATGCGCCGACTCGAGGCCGCTATAAAGTCTACTTGATTGATGAAGTACACATGTTATCGACCCACAGTTTTAATGCTTTGCTTAAAACCTTGGAAGAGCCTCCTGAGCACGTAAAATTTCTTTTAGCTACCACTGATCCGCAAAAACTTCCTATTACTGTATTGTCACGCTGCTTGCAATTTAGCCTCAAAAATATGACGCCTGAGAAAATTGTGTCGTATTTAGAAACGGTTTTAAAAGCTGAAGATATTGTTTATGAAGAGCCAGCGTTGTGGCAGCTGGGCCGAGCAGCTCAAGGAAGTATGCGGGATGCTCTTAGTTTAACTGATCAGGCCATTGCTTACGGTCGCGGTGAGGTATTTGAGCACCAAGTTAATGCTATGTTAGGCACCATTGATCGTGGCCGAGTTTTTAAATTGGCAGAGATTTTAGCAACAGGTCAAGTAGCCGAGTTATTAAATCAAGTGTCGGCTATGGCTGAACACGGGCCTGATTATGATGAAGTTGTTCAGGCTTTAATGCAGTTATGGCATAAGGTCGCTGTTGCTCAAGTGGCACCCAGTGCAATTGATAATAGTGAAGGTGATAAGGTTTCGATTCTTCAGTTAGCACAAGCGATGCGTCCCGAAGATATTCAGCTTTTTTATCAAACGGCTTTGGTCGGCCGTAAAGATTTGCCTCTGGCTTCAGATCCACGCCAAGGCTTTGAAATGATTCTATTGCGTATGTTGGCGTTTAAACCCGTGAATAGCGCCCCCTTAAATCTTGATTTGGTGGGGTCCTTGCAAGCTCCAGGTGTTATAGAGCCTGAGACTGCAATGGTCAATCAAGAAGCGCCTCAAGTCGCCGGTGATGATGATATCGCTGGCGCAGATAATAGTATTGAGGTTAACGAAGAAAAAAAGCCACTAGCTGACTTGGAAGTAGCGCCTGAGCCAGCAATACCAGAAATTGAAGCGCCTGTTTTAGAACACTTAGTCGTAGAAAACGCAGTATCTGAAGCACCAGTTCAAGAAGCTCAAGTTCAAGAAGCTCCTACTAACGATGTTCAGCCAGTAGAGCAGGTTATTGAGTCAGTTATTGGTCAGTTGCCTGAGTCCTTAGTTGAATCTGAGCATTCAGCCCCTATTACTAGTAGTGATGCTCATAGAAGTGTTAATAATGCAGGCGCAGCTGATTTATTAAATAATCCTTTACCTGTTGATGTGCAAGAACCTTCAGCTGATGCTGTTTTGCACATGGAAGAGGATATAATTCCTGAGAAGTCTTTTGATTTTGATTGGCAACAGTTGTCTGGATTGAATTGGTGGCAATGGGTTAAGCATTTACCGCTAGCGGGTATGCCAATGGCGATTGCGCTAAACAGCGCATTGATTAGCCGTCATGAAAATCAGCTAGTAATGGATGTCGATCCTGGCCAAGGGGCATTGTTTAATGATGCTCAGCGTAAGCGCATAGAACAAGTTTTATGTGATGTTACAGGCTTACCTGTACAGTTATTGATGCATGTCCAGCTGCCCAGAGGTGAAACCCCTCATCAGCGCCGGACGCGTATAATGGCAGAGCGTTTTGCCCAAGCAGGACATGCCATTATGGAAGATGAAATCGTACAAAATTTAGTTTCAGAATTTGAAGCGCATATTATCGAAGGTTCCATTCGTCCTATTGGGTCGGCTGGCTAAAACATACTAGAACATACTTAGAAAGGTAGACGTTATGATGAAAGGTGGAATGGGCAACTTGATGAAGCAAGCCCAGCAAATGCAGGAAAAGATGCAAAAAGCACAAGAAGAACTGGCTAATTCTGAAGTAACCGGTGAGTCGGGTGCAGGTCTCGTTAAGATTACTATGACGGGGCGTCATGATGTTAAGCGTGTTGAGCTCGATGACAGTGTGATGGGTGAAGATAAAGAATTGCTGGAAGATCTTTTAGCGGCGGCAGTGAATGATGCTGTGCGTAAAATAGAAGAGAAGAACCAAAGCCAAATGTCTTCAATGACAGCGGGTATGGGCTTACCACCAGGTATGAAGCTTCCTTTTTAAAGAAACGTCTTTCTAGAAGAGACGCTCACACTTACGTTAAATAAGATGATTACATGGCTATAAAGTTGCCTGCTTCGTTGCAGCAGTTAATTGATTCCTTTCAAATATTACCCGGAGTTGGGCCTAAAACTGCTCAGCGTATGGCGCTTTATTTGTTAGAAAAAGATCGTTTAGGCGCAGAGCGTTTAAGTAATAGCCTGATGCAAGCGATGAACAAATTATGCCGTTGCACTTCTTGCAGAAATTATGCGGAAGAAGAACTGTGCCCAATCTGTAGTGATAGTCAGCGTTCAACAGAATCTCTTTGTGTTGTCGAATCTCCATCTGATGTGTTGGCGCTAGAGCAAGGCGTGGACTTTAGTGGTCAATATTTCGTGCTATACGGCCATTTGTCGCCGATTGATGGTATTGGCCCTAATGAACTTGGATTAGCTGATTTGAAACGTAAAGTTGATTCTCAGTCGATCAAAGAAGTCATTGTAGCTACTAATCCTACGGTTGAAGGTGAAGCAACCGCTCAGTTTATTATGGATATGTTGCCGAGCGATGTTGTTGTCAGTCGAATTGCCCACGGTATCCCTATGGGAGGTGAGTTGGATCTTGTTGATGGCGGTACTTTAAATCATGCATTAACTGGCCGCCGAGTAATGAGTTAAGTTTTTATTAAAAGTAATGCACCTTACATTAAATGAGCAATAATATTTTGGACTCGATACCCCAGCCGATCTGGATTACCACCGATAATGATTTGGCCAAATACTGTCAAATATGGCAGCAGCAAGCGTTTATTTCATTGGATACAGAATTCGTTCGTACCTCTACTTTTTTTCCTAAAGCTGGATTAGTTCAGGTTGCTGACAACACTGATTGCTATTTGGTTGATCCGCTATTAATTAGTGACTGGTCGAGTTTTGCAAAATTACTTGAAGATCAGGGCGTGGTTAAAGTCTTTCATGCCTGTTCTGAAGATTTAGAAGTGTGTCATCGCCTAACGGGTACAACGCCCAGTCCTGTTGCGGATACTCAAATTGGGGCTGCACTTGCAAGCTTAGGCGGTATTATGGGCTTTCAGCGTTTAGTGAAAGCCGTATTAGATATTGATATTGATAAAGGCGAAACTCGTTCTGATTGGTTGCAGCGTCCACTTCGTCCTCAGCAGGTAAAATATGCGGTGGCCGATGTATTTTATTTACACCAATGCTATGAGCGTTTATTGACCTTATTAACCGATATGGATCGACTGACTTGGTGGCAAGAAGATTGCCATCGATTATTGGTGCTTGGCCAGATTAATGATGATTACAGTCAGCAATACCGTAAGGTAAAGTTGGCGTGGAAGTTACGCCCGCACGAGCAATATGTTTTGCAGCAAGTCACTGCTTGGCGTGAAGAAACGGCGCGCTTATGGAATGTACCGCGTTCGCAAGTTGTTGCAGATAATGTTTTGTGGAATATGGCGCGTTTTCAGCCAAAGCATTTAGGCGATCTTGCGCGAGCAGGAATGAAACCTCATGTGCGTCAGCGGGTAGGAGAAGAAGCTTTAGCACTTATCGCTTCGACATTAGACGCAGATGAGTCTGTCTGGCCTGATGTATTACAGAAGCCACTTTCACCACAAGCCGGTGAAGAATTAAAAGTACTTAAAAAGCGTGTTACTGCTCATGCTGATACGTTAGACATACCGGCTGATATGTTGGTTAAAAAGAAAACACTGGAAGCCTTGATACGATCTGGGTATCCTCGCGGCCCTTATTCTTTGCCAGAGCCATTATTGGGTTGGCGAAAAACAGAAATTGCAGACGATTTGTTGGATTATTTGAATCAAATAGATCTAAGCGCGGTATAGAGACTTATGACAAAACTGCTATGTAATATTTATAAAAGTCGTCGTAAAGAAGAGACTTATCTTTATGTATCTTTGAAAGATGACTTATCAAGAGTACCTGAAGTGCTATTGGAAACATTTGGTCGTCCTGAACTGGTCACCAAATTAATTATTACCGAAGATCGAAAATTAGCGCGCGCAGAGGCTGAAAAGGTTTTGGCGGCAATTGAGGAAAAAGGTTTTTATCTTCAACTTCCACCACCTAAGGAAGAGCTGGGCCTAGGTTTGGATGTATTTTGTAAGCGAGATGACACAGAGTGAGCGCACAGCCTTTCTGGAAAACCAAAACTCTCAAGCAAATGTCTAAAAAAGAGTGGGAGTCATTGTGTGATGGCTGTGCTCGCTGCTGTTTGCATAAGCTTGAAGATGATGAGACCGAAGAGGTGTATTACACGGACATTCATTGTCGCTACCTCGACAAGAGTGATTGTTCTTGCACTGTGTATCAGACTCGTAATGAAAAGGTCCCTGAATGTATCTGGTTGACACCTGAGCAGGCTGAAAGTTTTCATTGGTTACCAGATACATGCGCCTACCGATTAATTGCAGAAGGCAAGCCTTTATATGATTGGCATCCTTTGATTAGTGGTGATCCTAACTCTGTGCATAAGGCTGAGATATCGCTACAAGGGAAGGGCGTGCCCGACGATAAGGTACCTGAGGAGGAGTGGCAGAGCCACATTATATGGAAAGCTTAATGTTTAATGGCCTAATGCAATGGGCTGTCTATGGGGTTTCTGCATTAGCGTGCTATTGGGCCTGGGACAAAATGTTTTTTTGGCTGGTACAGAAAGATTTAAAGTCTATTGTTCGTATTTTAGGTGCTGTACTTTTATTCACTCCGGCACCATTAGATCCAATACAAGCAGAAGCGAGTTTATTTAATGGTGAGGTGAGTAATTACGCCCCGGCATTCTTAGTTATTCTGTTTCGTGGCTTGCTAGAGAAAAATGCTTCTTACTTAGATGCTGTCATTTGTATGCTGATTGGCTTGATAATCGGTCTAGTATTAATGTCTCTCCTGTCTTTATTTAACTTCTTTCGTGCTAAGTTTAAGCCCCAAGACTGACCTCTAGTTGAGCGTTATTTCATCGAAATAGCGCTAACTCATTCAAATTTGTGATTTTTTTCCAGTTCTAGATGGCTAAATTGAGATTCTTTGCTAATTTTAAAGCAGGAACGCTCGATGTCGCTGCGTCTTTCTAATGTAAGTGGAGCTTTATTTAGGGAGTGAAATGAATTCACACTCTAATGGATGAGAGGTCAAAAGATGGCAAATCATATTTTTATCATGGCAACCGTAATGCTGCTCGCAGGTATTTTTGGTGGGCTGGTCAATTACTATCTATACGGTGAAAAGGATCCGGATGCGTCAAGCTTACCAAGATTTTTGGTGGTGGGTGTCGGTGCCTCATTCTTGGTACCGGTTGTTCTGGATTTAGTGAATAGTGAACTTGTATTGGAAAGCCAAGGCGATCCATCGAGATTATTAATCTTCACTGGTTTCTGTTTGATTTCTGCGTTGTTATCACGTTTTGTGATCGATAACTTATCGGATCGAATTTTTAATGAAGCTCAAGTTGCTAAGCAGCGTGCGGAAGAAGTACAGCATGACCTTCGTATGATTCAAACCAATCTGATGCCTTTGATAGATACTGAAACTGAGCAAGATGCAAATGCTCAAGATCCGAATCTATTGAATGTACAGGATGAGTTAGATGTCACGTCTACCAGTGTGTTAAAGATTCTGTCGAGTGGTCGATTTATCTTCCGTTCTTTGGCAGGCTTATGTCGCGAAGTGAATCAAGATGAAAGTACTGTCTTGAAAACACTGAATGTTTTAACCGTAAGAAGTCTTGCGGGTAAAGTTAGTGGCAAAGATGGTGTGCGCTGGCACATTACTGAAAATGGTCGTCGCGTTCTAGAGTCGACTCTATAAGTTATTTCCCCCTGTTGGAGTTCTGAAATGCTCAGAGATCTTAAATATTCGGGGGGAAGGCTTATGGCCTTCCTTTTATTCTCTTTATTACTGACTTCAGTGTTAATGCCGGGTTTATCTTTGGCGGCTGATGAAAGCAAAGAGGATAAAAATCTCCCTTTTGATGTTCGTATCATTATCGATATATCCGGTAGCATGAAGCAAACCGATCCGAACAATCTTCGTATTCCTGCCTTAAATTTATTATTAGAACTCATGCCTGAAGGCGCTCAAGCTGGTATTTGGACGTTTGGGAAGTATGTTAATAATCTTGTGCCTGTTGCTGTTGTTGATGATCAATGGCGAGAAAAGGCGAAAAAATCTGCTTTAGAAATTACCTCGTTAGGGCTGCAAACCAATCTTTCTGGCGCATTGAATGATGCTGCTTGGGGATTGAAATCTGATAGTGGATTTCAACAAAGTGTCATCCTGTTGACCGATGGTAAGGTTGATATGGCAAGTAAGAATGATCCTCTTGGAGAACAAAAAAACACTTCTGAGCGGAAGAAGTTAATGTCCGAGGTATTGGAAAAATATCGCAATGTTGGAGCTAATATTCACACATTGGCGTTGTCTGATTTAGCGAATAAAAATTTATTGCAGCAAATTGCGTTAGAAACCGATGGTTTGTATTCACAAGCGGTCAATGCTGAAGAGCTAATGAAAGCTTTCTTGCGTGCGTTTGATCGGGCGGTTCCTGCTGAGCAAGTGCCGATGGAGGATAATACCTTTGTCATTGATGGCAGTGTTAATGAATTTACTGCGCTTATATTCAAATCAAAAAACGGATCAGCCGAATCTGCTCTATTAGCGCCTTCTGGCGCACGCTATACAGAATTAGACCATCCAGAGAATGCGCGTTGGCATAAAGATATTCATTTTGATTTAGTCACCATAAAACAGCCAGAGCCTGGGACTTGGATTGCAGAAGCGGATCTAGATCCTTCGAATCGAGTGACTATTTTGTCTGATCTTGCACTGAATGTAGAAGGAATTCCAGCGACCATCTTTCCTGGGGACAAGCTTGATGTTGCCATTAAATTAGTCAATGAAGGCGAGGTTATCACAAAGCCTGAAATTTTACGTTTAACCGATGTAACAATGAGGGTGGTTACAGCCAGTGGTCGTGAAGGCAGTAAAGTGTTATCTGATCCCGAAAACCCTCCCTCTGACGGTATATACCGAGAAGGCTTATATAGGCTAAAAGAGCTTGGCAGTTATCAAGTGGATATTGTTACTGAAGGCAGGACTTTTCAGCGTAAGCGCAGCTTCTCAATGACAATGATTCAGCCGATCGAAATTAAGCATTATCCCGATGAAGAAAAAGGGGTTTATAGGGTTGAAGTTAGAGCCTTATCGGACAACTTAGATACTGAGCGCTCACGTGTTATCGCGAAGATTAAAAGTCCTGATGACAATACGATTATTCAATCAGTGGTTTATGACTCAGAAGCAAATGCTTGGATTAGTGAGGTTGGTCCAACCAAAGGGCCAGGAGAATATAGCGTTGATTTGAATGTACGTGGAATTACGCAAAGTGGTAAAAACTTTAAAGTTAAGCCTGAGACCATAGTCTTCAGTTTGCCATTTGTGACGGAAGAAATAGTATCAGCGACTGATGATATTGATGAAAAGGGAGTTGGTGCATCAGCAGAAATTGTCGAAGCTGAAGTACCAGTAGACCCTATTCCCGAAGAAACAGCTTCCGAAGAGGTAGCTCCTGAAGAAGCCCAACCTGAAAAAGTGGAACCAAAAGAGCCAGAAGCTACTCCTGAAGTAGAAGATATCGCGCCAAAGATCACTATGGATGACGTATCTGAAACGGTGGAAGTTGTTGAAGAGTCTGATTCAGAAGAAGTTGATGAAGGACTTGCATGGTGGGTTTATGTGATTTTAGTTTTGTTTAATGCGGCCGTGATCGGTGTTGGTGTTTGGTGGTTTATGTTCCGTAAGTCTGGCGCAGCGGTTGATGCTCAGACAAGTATGGATGACGGCACTATTGCAGACTTAGAAGAGCTTGAAGACGACTTTGCAGGTGATTTTGATTCATTGGATGAAGGAGAAGAGGAGGAAATTCCTATAGCCTCTGATGACGCTTCACAAGCAGACGGCTCTCAAGGCGTTGGTGATGCCGGGAGTCTTGATTCATCACCTGAAGCAAGCAAGCCAGCAGATGATATGGATGACTTTGATGAGGATTTCTCAATTGATCCTGATGAAGACGCTAATGCTGACGGCAGTGTTGATACTGATGAAGACTCTTGGGGTGAGTTCGATAGCGATAAAAAAGAGTAGAGAGTAATAATTTGCTCTAGCAGAATGGCGCATCTTGTTGCAAGGGGGTTATGCCCTTATACTGCGACAATATTAAATTCTGCTAGAGGTTATTATGAAATTTGAAGGTACCAACGAATACGTTGCAACTCCTGAGTTGCAAATGGCGGTTAATGCTGCGATTACCCTTCAGCGACCACTGTTACTAAAAGGTGAGCCAGGAACGGGTAAAACCATGCTAGCCGAACAGTTGGCAGAATCTTTAGGTACTGAATTAATTCAATGGCACATCAAAAGTACGACCAAAGCTCATCAAGGTTTGTATGAGTATGATGCGGTGTCGCGTTTACGTGATTCGCAGTTGGGCAATGATAAAGTCCATGATATTAAGAATTACATTGTTAAAGGTAAGCTTTGGGAAGCTTTCACTGCAGATAAACCTGTTGTTCTATTGATTGATGAAATTGATAAAGCGGATATCGAATTTCCAAATGACTTACTATTAGAGCTCGATAAAATGGAGTTCTATTGCTACGAAACCCAAGAGCGTATCGTTGCAAAACATCGCCCAATCATCTTAATTACCAGTAATAATGAAAAAGAGCTTCCAGATGCTTTCTTACGTCGTTGCTTCTTCCATTATATTGATTTCCCATCTAAAGAAACCATGATGAAAATTGTGGATGTTCACTATCCTAATATCCAAGCATCTTTAGTAAAAGAAGCGATGGAAGTCTTTTTTGATATTCGTAAAGTCCCAGGTTTGAAGAAGAAACCTTCTACATCTGAACTAATTGATTGGCTAAAATTATTAATGGCTGATGAAATTGGGGTGGATTTGTTACGTGACTCTGATACAAGACGTGCGATTCCACCTATGCATGGTGCTTTAGTTAAAAATGAGCAAGATGTACAGCTATTAGAAAAGCTGGCCTTTATGAGTCGTCGCCGAGGTTAATTTCTTCGGTCACAAACTGTAAGGATTCGATATGTTCATTGATTTTTTTATGACGGTAAGAAAGGCCAAAGTGCCTTGTTCCGTGAGTGAATACTTAGATCTAATTGCAATGGTTGAGAAAAACTTAGCCTTTGCTGATTTGGACGATTTTTATACTTTAGCCAAAATGTGTTTGGTAAAAGATGAGCGTCATTATGATCGCTTCGATAAGGCGTTTGGGCATTATTTTGAAGGCATCGAAAGCTTAGACTTAGCTATGGACGACCCTTCTATTCCAGACGACTGGATGC
>PAOL01000006.1 GCA_002708475.1 Oleispira sp.
AATTAGCTCATTATTACCTAACTAAAATAAGCATAAGTACGGTAAAATACTCGGCAATTATCTTTGCTTTGAGCCTTTATTTTAATGACCTCTGATACGACCAACGTCAATACACCTGATAACTCGACTATTAGCTTCTCTGAACTTGGCCTTATTCCGCCTTTGTTAGCACGCCTAACAGAGCTGGAATATGAGAATCCAACCTTGATTCAAGCGCAAGCTATCCCGAGTGTATTGGCCGGACGAGATCTTATTGCAGGTGCGAATACTGGCTCCGGTAAAACAGCGACGTTTGCCTTACCCCTTTTGCAGCAGATCGCACAGCAAATTGCAGAGCAGTCTTCACCAAGGACTAAGAGCGGTGATGGTAACTACGTTTCTGGGCTGATTTTGGTGCCTACTCGCGAGCTAGCTAAGCAAGTCGCTGATAGTGTTCGATCGTATGCCGTTCACTTCAATGGCGCTATTAAAACAGTCGCTGTGTTTGGCGGTGTATCGGTTAATACTCAAATGCAGGCATTACGTGGTGGCACCGATATTTTGGTAGCCACTCCAGGTCGTTTGCTTGATTTGATTTCAAGCAATGCCATTAAGCTTGATAAGGTTAAAACCTTGGTGCTTGATGAAGCCGATCGCATGTTAAGCCTTGGTTTTACTGAAGAGCTATCTGCGTTAATGGCGCTTATGCCTAATAAACCTGCCCAAAAGCAAATTCTATTATTCTCAGCAACTTTTCCTGAGCAGGTTAAGGCATTAACTGCGGAATTACTTAATGATCCTGTTGAAATTCAGGTGCAAAGTGCTGATGCAAGCACATTAGTGCAGCGTGTTTTTACCGTTAATAAAGGTGAGAAAACAGCCGTATTAGCGAATCTAATTAAGAAAAATCAATGGCGACATACCCTTGTTTTTGTAAACTCTAAAAACGGTTGCGAGCATTTAGCGTATAAACTTTCTAAGCATGATATTACCGCTGAAGTATTTCATGGCGATAAAGGCCAAGGCGCGCGTAGTCGTGTTCTTGAAGGCTTTAAAGCCGGTGATATCGATGTATTGATTGCAACCGACATTGCGGCGCGTGGTTTAGATATTGAAAAATTGCCTGTTGTGATCAATTTTGATTTACCAAGAAGCCCAGCAGATTACATGCACCGTATTGGCCGAAGCGGCCGTGCAGGTGAAGTGGGTTTGGCGTTGTCTTTGATCGATTATGAAGATTATCACCATTTTAAAATTATCGAAAAGAAGAACAAAATTCGCCTTGANCGTGAAGAAGTCGAAGGNTTNGAAGTNGATGAATCNCTTATNGATCCTNNTNNNGCTGNNGANAANCCGATGGCANNGCCTGCTGGAACGGGTAAAAAGAAAGCNAAGAANAATCTTAAGAGCAAATCGTCAATNAATACNGATATTTGGTCNGGCTATTCTGANCCTGAATAAAAAACTAAGCGTTATTAGCATATAGATATAGAGAAGTACGATGGAAGAATTTGATCAGTTAGCTGCTGAAGGGTATCCCATTTTTTTAGGTTCTGAATTTAAGCACCCAAAAAAAGAAGATGCTCGTTTTCATATTTTGCCGATTCCTTATGAAGAATCTGTTTCTTATGGNGGCGGTACAGGTTTAGGCCCAGCCAAAATCTTAGAAGCATCATGGCAGCTAGAAACTTGGGATGGTAAAAGTACTCCGAGTGATCAGGGGATTTTTACCCACCCACCGGTTGATATGACGGGTGATGCAGAAACAGTTGTGAATAATATTGCTCGCGATACTCAANCGATTGTAGAAGCGGGTGGCTTTCCNATTGGTTTAGGNGGCGAACACACTGTCACGTANGGCATTATTAAAGGTTTGCTAGCAGCAGGTGTAAAAGACTTCGGTGTTGTGCAAATTGATGCGCACGCAGACTTACGNGAAGCCTANGAAGGNAATCCTTACAGNCATGCGTCTGTTATGAAGCGNGTTGTGGATGAGGGTATTCCTTTATTCCAATTAGGTATTCGTGCATTNTGCCAAGAAGAAGTCGAAATTCGTANAGAGCACGGTGTTTATCANNTAGATGCAGAAGAGNTNGTACCGAATAANGTAGGCAGNTTTGATTTGCCAGANGACTTCCCAAAGAACGTTTTCTTTACGCTTGATATCGATGGAATGGATCCTTCGGTATTCCCATCAACGGGCACTCCGGTTCCTGGTGGTTTGGCGTGGTATCAAACGTTATCATTGTTTGAATGTGTCGCGAAGCAACGTAATATTATTGGTTTTGATGTTACCGAATTTGCACCGATTGAAGGCTTTCATTGTTATGAATTTTCAGCCGCTGTGCTGACCTATAAAATGATGGGCATTGTTGAAAGAAATAGTTAACAGAAAAAGAAGTAACTAAAAGCTGTACAGACAAAAAAGCCCTGACCAACATATTATGNAGGTACAGGGCTTTTTAATGTCTAAAGACTATATGCAGAGGTAAGTAAACACTTACTTTTGCATATGGATATCCATTTGTGGGTATGGAATTGCGATACCATTTTCATCAAGTGCTAACTTAATGTTTTGGGTTAGGTCGAAGTATACATCCCAGTAATCTGCTGTTTTTGCCCAAGAGCGAACCACGAAATTCACAGAAGAATCAGCCAGTTCTACCACTGCAACTTGAATACCTTGGTCTTTCAAAACCTTGTCATGCGCTTCTACTGTTTTTAGTAATAACGCTTTAACATCAGGAAGGTGTGCTTCGTAGCCAACGCCAATTGTTAGGTCAACACGACGAGTAGGCTTAGCAGAGTAATTCACAATGCTGCCATCCATAATGGCAGAGTTAGGAATGATAATAACNTTGTTATCTGGAGTTTTTAGTTGAGTNGCGAAGATTTGAATATCTTCAACANTACCNGCTTTGCCGCCNGCTTCAACNNAATCGCCCAATTTGAATGGACGNAAGATNATCATTAATACNCCAGAAGCNAAGTTAGACAAAGAACCNTGNANAGCNAANCCNATGGCTAAACCAGCAGCACCNATAATAGTNATNAAAGANGCNGTTTGAATACCTAGCTGGCTTAGTGCNGCAATNATAACNAANACAAACAGTGCNCCGTACGTTAANTTNTGAANAAANCTNGCAACGGTATNATCAATATTACGAANNNTTAATGCTTTTANNATACCTTTGGCAATNGCTNTAGCNAGCATACGNCCAATGATNAANATNGCTAATGCAGCTACCACTTTTAGNGAGTATTCNATGAATANCCCTTGGNTTTGTTCCATTANTTTNTGCAGGTCGATNCTGCTAAGNTCGATNTTTTCCATTTGATAGTTCCAGTTAGCTTNNGNGGGAATTTATGTATAAATATTGTTTTAATATTGNTGCGTAGCCTATTNCCTTNANNNGTTTNGGTAAAGNNTTCAAACGTAAAATGAGGTAATTAATCAGNATANATNGCTCGTGTAAGNAGTTCGTNTAAATAGNTGAGAAAGATAGCAGGAGANAATAGACAAACATTCGCAATATTCATTACGGATGTTGTGTCGTATTCGGTAGAATGTTTTTATAGCTAAAAATATAAGAATCAATGCACACAGATAGGTATTACACGATGAGCCTCGACCAAATTTTACAGCAACGTTATTCATGCCGCAGTTTCAAATCAGACGCGGTTGATACTGAGTTATTAAAAGAGATTTTTTCTTCTGCCCAGCAGTCGCCATCAAATTGCAATGTCCAACCTTGGCAGGTATTGGTTGTTTCAGGCAAAAAGAAAGACGAGCTTAAAAATAAGCTGATTCAAACTGTTATGCAGCAGCAAAAGCCAAACCCAGACTTTAACTGGAATGTAGCCTATACAGGAGAACACAGAGACCGTCAGTTTGGTTCAGCGAATGCGCTATACACTTCTATGGATATTGGTCGTGAAGACAAGCAAAAGCGCCAAATGGCGATGTTGCGCAACTGGGCTTTCTTTGATGCGCCACATGTTGCCTTTTTCACTTTAGATAAGTACCTAGACATCATGGGCGCTGTGGATATGGGTATTTATGCTCAAACACTGTCGCTACTGTTGCAAGAAAAGGGTATCTCAAGCTGTATGCAGGGTGCATTAGGCCAGTTCCCTGATCCAATTCGCGAAATGTTCGATCTGCCTGAAGAGCGCGGTATCTTATTTGGTATGTCGTTTGGCTATGCCGATGAAGACGCTAAGGTAAACACAACTCGCACAGATAGAGCAGAATTGAGCGATTCGGTTGTTTTTGCTTAGAAGCCATAGTTAAAAAACACTATAGCCTAACGTATATTTACAGCGTATATTTAGGGGCATTCTTCATACAGAGATTGCCCCTATGACATCACAAAATACAGAATTATCTCCAGCGACACTTCCAGAATACAAAAGCTTCAACGTGACCCTTGAAAACAAGGTTGCTCATGTGCAGTTTTCTCGCCCTGAAGCTATGAACTCAATGAACAAAGCCTTTTGGCTAGAGCTACCACAGTGCATGCGTGATATCGAAGTGCTAACTGATACTCGCGTTATTGTTATCTCTTCTACAGGCAAACATTTCTCAGCGGGTATGGATTTGGGAGTCTTTAGCGACTCTTCTACTATGCCGCAATCAAAAGATCCTTCTCGTATGGCCGAAGGGCTTCGCCGCTTGGTATTACAGCTGCAAGCCACGTTAAGTTCATTAGAAGAAATTCGTTTGCCCGTATTAACGGCAATTCATGGTGGCTGTATTGGTGGAGCACTCGATCTAGTGTGTGCTGCAGATAGTCGCTATTGCACCTCTGATGCGTATTTTACGATTAAAGAAACAGAGTTGGGCATGACGGCCGATGTAGGTACATTACAGCGCCTTCCTAAGCTAATTCCTGCTGGCATTGTAAAAGAGTTAGCGTTTACAGGTCGTAAATTCACTGCTCAAGAAGCGCAGCAGTTTGGTTTGGTTAATCGTGTATACGATGATCAAGAAAGTATGCTGGTGGGTGTTATGGAAATTGCTGCACAGATTGCTGCTAATTCGCCATTGGCGGTAACAGGCTGCAAAGAAATGTTGAACTACAGCCGTGATCACAGTGTAGAAGATAGTTTGAAATATATGGCAACGTGGCAAGCAGGTATGTTCCGCCCGAACGACATGATGAAAACTTTCCAAGCAAAAGCAATGAAAACTCAGCCTGAGTATGATGACTTATTGCCGATTAAAGGATTGTTTGAGAAGTAAATATAAAAAAATAGGATTAAGAATGAATACATTTTTAATCCTATTTTTTGAAAAGTTAGAACTAGTTAAGCCAAGTGTAGCAATCAAGCAAACGACGCATTCTTGGTACCTGTATTTTTCTCAGTCGCGACCATCTGGTGAATATGTTTCCACGCTTTCGCTTCTTCAAGCTCAAAGGCCAGTTCAAGTAATGTTTTATCTTCCCCATAACCTGCTGAAAATTGCATACCAATTGGTAAACCATTGTCGCTAGTCCCCATGGGTAATGAGATTGCAGGTTCTCCTGTAATATTTTGCAAAGCTGCGAAGGGGGCAAAGTCGGTCATATTTTTAACCATGACGCTAGCAGGCAACGCTTGATTGAGCATGTAGTTATTTTTAGGTGCTGCCGATGATAGCGTTGGGCATAACAATACGTCGTAATGTTTATGCAGTTCACGGGTAACATTGATTGTATTTTTTAAGCGCTTTATTGCAAAAGGAAGCTTGCCGATATTACCTACGAAACTACGACTAAGATGAGCGCACAGTTTTTCTACTTTCGAACTATCAAAGCCTGGGCCGATTATTAATTTTCCAAAACGATGAATCGAGAAAAATAAGAAAGAGTAGTAAGTAATAAAATCGTCGGCAATTTGATCTTCAAAAGGGAAGGTAACTTCTTCAACACTGTGACCTAGGCTTTCACACAATAAGCCTGTTTCATTCAAGGTACGCTGTACATCGTTTTGAACGGTTATGCCTTTTAGTGCCCCTGTAATTAACCCGATGCGTAGTCGTTTTTTACCTGGTTCTTGTACATGCCCTAGTTTGACGAGTTTGGGATTACGAAAATGCTTTTCAGCTTCTGCCATGAAGAGTGCAGTATCGCGTACGCTTCGTGTTATTACGCCTTCGTGTCCCACATTAATTGGTAANTTATNGGTGCCATGCATGTTAACCAATCTATTTCGAGTGGGTTTTAAACCGACCAANCCACAAGCGGCTGCTGGAATNCGGATTGAACCGCCGCCATCGTTACCGTGTGCGATAGGGACTACGCCTGCGGCAACTAAGGCTGCGGCGCCACCTGATGAGCCACCGCTTGAGTGATTGATATTCCACGGATTGCAGGTCGCTCCTTGAGCAAGAGATTCTGTAGTCGGTGGAATGCCAAACTCTGGCAATGTGCTTTTACCTATAACCGTTAAACCTGTCGATAACATTTGGTCGGTGAATTCGCCATTGCCTTTAGCGGGATTATTAGCGACCGCGCGGCTGCCAAATAATGTGGGCAGTCCTTTTACGTCTGTATTATCTTTTACAAATGTCGGTACGCCAGAAAAAGCACCTTTTTTTGACTGATTCTGAGCATCTCGGCGTGTCTTTTCTCTAGCCAAATCAAAAGCACTGGTCGCGATAGCGTTTAGTTTTGGATTTACTAGCTCAGCTCGAGTAATGGCAGCGTCTAATACTTCCTCTGCGCTGACCTCTCCATTGGAGACTCTTTTAGCGAGTTCTGTGGCGTCACAATCGCCCATTGCATCACTTGTCATACTGCTAACAATAAAATCACTCATAGGAATTGCTCCACTTTTATATTTATTCTTGTATTTATGGGTATAACTTATGGGGAGTAATGAGGATAAACAAGGTGTTTTAGGGGTGAATCGACGCCAAAAATTTCTGCTTAGCGTTATGATTTTTTTGAATTGTTATTCATTAAATTGTCATAAAATAATAATCATTCAGACTTGTAAAGAAAGTACTTTTTACCGGAGTAACTTTTAAAATACTGATTTAACGGAGTCTAGAAATGAGTATCCCTTTATCATTGGAAGGTAAACGCGGCATTGTATTAGGTATTGCAAATAGCCATTCAATTGCTTATGGAATAGCAGAGGTATTAAGTCAGTTGGGTGCGGATCTGTGCGTTACTTATCTAAATGAAAAAGCGAAGCCGTATGTGGCGCCACTTGCAGAAAAATTGGAGACAACTCTGTTTCTGCCGTGCGATGTAAGTAAAGCGCATGAACTTGAGTCTGTTTTCGAGCAAGCTAAGACTCAATGGGGAACAATAGATTTTGTGATTCACTCTATCGCTTGGTCCCCCTTAGACGAATTNCATGGCCGCTTGGTTGATTCTTCATCTGATGGTTTCTCTTTAGCTATGGATATTTCATGTCATTCATTTATACGCACAGCGCGTTTAGCAGAAGCCCAAATGAAAGATAATGGCGGCACGCTGATTACTATGACTTATTACGGTTCAGAAAAAGTTGTAAATAATTACGGTATTATGGGCCCAATTAAAGCGGCACTAGAGAGTTCAGTTCGTTATATGGCAGCAGAATTAGGGGGAGAGTGGAATCCGAGTACACTCCGTCTCACCTGGTCCAATGCCTACTCGTGCAGGTTCGGGTATTACTGACTTTGATGATTTAATGGATGATGCCGTTGCGCGCTCACCCTTACATCGTTTAGGGAAGCCAGAGGATGTTGGACGCTTAACGGCCTTTTTAATCAGTGATTGGGCTTCTAGCCAAACAGGCAGTCAGTTATTTGTTGATGCAGGACATCATATAATGGCTTAGCTGTAATATAGTAATAACCTTGGTGGCCATTGCTGTGCATTTATTAACCATTTGGAAAAGTAGCGCGTGAAAGAATGTAACTCCTGTGGGAAATGCTGTATTAAATACAGCAATGGTGCGCTATCAGCGACTAAGCAAGAAATTGAGTTATGGGAGATATTTAACCCNGATATTGCAGAGTATGTGAATAAAGGAGANATTTGGGCTGATCCTAAATCAGGTAAATTACTAGAGCTGTGTCCTTTTCTTAGAGTAGAAGAAACAAGTTCCAAGACTTCTGTTAAGTACAGCTGCGACATCTATTTCGATCGTCCAGATGATTGCAAATATTATCCTTCAAACGTACAAGAAATGATTTTAGATGGNTGTGAGATGCTTGAGGCATCGGACTTAAAGGATTTAAAAAAAGCACAGACGAAACTCGATATCATTATGAANGATAGTCATTGTTANAGNCTTANTATTANAAAGATCAATTCAGCAGTACCTCCCCCTTAATTTTGTTTGCGNTCCTGCAAGTGTTAACTATGCTTTAGTAATATGCACATAGTNTTAAGGTATAGACCGCAAGATGAAGCCTGCTATTAAAGCCAGAAANGAAGAAGTTAAGCTTCTTGATGAAGANTTTATTGTTAGTAAAACGGATGTTAAAGGCCGAATAACCTATGCTAACCGNATTTTCATGGAGATAGCTGGTTATTCAGANGAAGANCTTTTAGGTGTGCAGCAGAATATTGTTCGTCATCCTGANATGCCNCGGGGTGTCTATAAATTTTTATGGGANACNATTNCGTCAGGAGATGAGTTTTTTGGCTTTGTTAAAAACTTATGTGCTGATGGCCGTTANTATTGGGTATTCGCTAATGTAACTCCTGATTATGATGGTGATGGAAAGTTGCTAGGATACTTATCAGTACGAAGAAAGCCTTCGCAAAATGCGATTGATAGTATTAGTCCTATTTACGAAGCCATGATTGATATTGAAAGAAATGCCTCTTCAAAAAAGACAGCTCCTGATGAGTCGATTGCCTATTTGCTACAACAGTTATCGGAAATGAAGACTGATTATCAGACTTATGCATTAGCTTTGTTTAACGATTCATTGGAACTTGAAGTATGACTAAAACTGATCAAGTAAATAAACATAAAAAGTCAGCTGAAAATTCTCGGTATGCTTATATGCCGACGCTAAAAACTCGATTAATTTTGCATGCACTAATAAAGATATCAATCGCATTCGCCATCCCTATTTATGTATTTATTCAATATCAATTTGATTGGGTAATTTTAGCGATGTCGATCGCGTTATTAATATTGGGAATACGTACTTATATACATACAGTTACTTATTTAAAAGTACTCTCGGAAATCAGTAATAAATTATCGGAGGCCAATAAAGGGGTTTACAGTCATAGAATCTCGGGCTGTAAAGGACTTGGTGAGGTTGGAAAAGTTGCATGGGAGCTAAACGAGCTGTTTGATATTCTTGAATGTTATTTTAATGAAGTTACGACGTGTTTTGATCGGGCTTCTAAAAATGATTATTCTCGTCGAGCAATCCCTACGGGACTCCCTGGTAAACTAGGGGCATCGCTTGGAAATATTAACTCTTCTTTGGAAGCGATGAGTTCTAATGCTGAATTTATTACTAGAAATGAGCTCTCTTCAGGTTTACATAAAATGAACAGTGAAAGCCTAGTTGGTAATTTGAAAGAGAATCAAAATGATCTAATTCAAATTAATGACGAGATCGTAAAGGTTGAAGAAATAGCCAGTAATAATGAAAAAGTAGCTCATGAGAGCAGTAGCTCTGTGACAGAAATAAGTAAAATGCTAACGACAACCCGAGAAAATATTAGCTCTGTAGTTAATGTAATTGATGCGTTGAATGTTGATAGTAAGAAAGTGACGGAATCGTTGTCAATGATTACTGATATTGCTGATCAAACAAATTTACTGGCATTGAATGCATCTATTGAGGCAGCAAGAGCAGGAGAGCACGGACGTGGTTTTTCTGTGGTAGCTGATGAAGTAAAAGCACTTTCGAGCCGCACTAAAGAGACAGCTGATGAGATTGCCTTGGTACTAAACTCTTTTGCCAAACAAATGGAAGACATTACTCGCGAAGCTGAGAATTCTCAGAATCTTACTGAAAAGGTTGATTCAATTGTGAGCGACTTTAGAGTTCGCTTTAATGAACTTTCTGAATCAGCAAGTAATACCATTACGGTCGTGAGTTATACCAAGAATAAGGTGTTTGCATCTCTGGCTAAGGTAGACCATATTATTTATATGCAAAATGGTTACACGTTATTAAATGGTATAGAAGAAGCCAAAGATGCTGTTGCTGTTGATCATCATAACTGCCGTTTAGGTAAGTGGTATTACGACGGAGATGGTGGAGCAATATTCGGCGATACTTATGGTTTTAAAAATCTAGAAGAGCATCACCAAAATGTGCATCACTATGTACAGCAAGCTGTGGTAGATGACTTTGAATATGGTGATGACATTACTGAATATAATAACGGGATCCTTAGCAGTATGAGTAAAGCTGAAGATGCGAGTAAAAATGTTCTAGATGCTATTAATGCAATGATTAATGAAAAATACAGTTCGATGCTCTCGAGTGGTAAAATCTAATAGAGTGATAGTGGCTATCGATATTGGAGTTAAAGAATTTTAACCTTCAGCATCCTGCCAAGCGGTCACTCTATTACGACCTTCTTTTTTTGATTTGTAGAGCGCTTTATCAGCTGCGTTTAACCATTGATAGGCGTCTTCAAAGTTTTTATTAAGCGAGGCGATTCCTATGCTGACGGTGCAGGTTTCAATATGGTCGAATTGAAATTTTTCGATCTCTTTACGCAACCGTTCACTAACTTGAATAGATTCTTTTAGATCACTATTTGGTAGTATCACTGCAAACTCTTCACCGCCATAACGCCCAGCAATATCACTAACGCGTAATTGCTTTAGCAACGCCCCAAATTGGTTAAGAACTTGGTCGCCGACTAAATGACCATACGTATCGTTGATTTTTTTAAAATGATCGATATCAACCATCATCACGCAAGCATTCTCGTTAGAGCGCTGACAGCGAGCAAATTCTTCTAGTAAGCGCTGTTCCCAATAACTGCGGCTAAATAATCCCGTTAAACTGTCATTGTGATTTAAATGTACGAGTTTTTCACTCTGTAAAAGTAGAATGCGTGTCAGCTTATAATTTGTCGATACTAATAGCATCGGATAAATTAAGATCATGGGTAGGCAGGCTAAAAGGACATTAATGTTAGATTCAAGACGAATAGATGAATTGATAGTAATAATTGATATTAGTACGCCAACTAAAGTGGCCAATAAGCCCATGAAAAAAACCTTAAATCCGCCAGCACTCATGTTGTTCATCATTAGAACCATTAGAAAAACGGATGATGGGATAAGTTCAAAGGAGATTAGAGGAATCCAAAGTCCTGTAAATAAAGCATCAAACATAAGACTGCTTATAATTACTTTATGAGGTTCTGTGCTTTTATTTACTCCCCAAAAGGCAAGGTGAGGCCAGCCTAGGCAAATAGCAATTAAAATGGGCATGATCCAAGGCCCATTTTGATAATCACTTTCATTGNTATTGAAAATGATAATTATAATGACGAGTCCCATGAGGTAGGANAAAATGCGNGGAATATAGGTGTATGAAGCAATTCTTTTCAACGCATCGGTTTTGAAATTTGTAATGGAAACCAAGTTGCGCTGCCTATAAAAAGTTCATAAATAGAGTGTTTGTGTAACGATATATTATTATATGAAAATGTTCGTTAATATAATGAGACTCGTTCACATTGAGTGGCGTATTTTGTCGTGTTATTCGTCAAAATGATAGGCTAGAGGTTATAAAATAACCTGTCATTCGTATGCAAGTTTTAGATACTAAAGCTCATATCTTCAATGCTTAATGCTGACGCTCAGCCCCCTCAATATGATAGAATATCTGCTAAATCGGACAGCTATCTTGTCCAATGTTCCNTAAATAGTAAATTCTAGAGCAATTCCTATGCATTCAGCAGAATTCAAAACACTTCGCGAGTCCCTTGGCCTTACAATTTCAACCTTGGTTAAAGTGATCGACGTTGATGAGCGNACCCTTCGTAAATGGGAAGCAGGTAAAAAGCAGCCACCACAGGGCGTTGTTGATACNTTGCTTGGTTTTGANGCTTTGGTAAATAAAACAGCAGCNGCAATCATTGCTCAGCATCAAGAGTCAATGAAGAATGGTGGCCAGCAAGGTGTTGTNCTTGAGCGTTTTGTAGAAGCAGAAGATTTAGCAGTGGCTTANCCTGANTTTGCAGGTTTACCAACGATGACTTTTGGCGTTGTATTATTTCGTGTAAGACAAAAGTTTATCGATTTGGGTGTTCCTGTTTCTATAATTTACAAAAAAGCTTAAACAGAATCATTAAGGCAGTGGGACCGATTCATGGAATATCGTAAACTCGGCAGAACCGATTTAGACATTAGCTTAATTGGTTTAGGCACCATGACTTGGGGTATGCAAAATACCCAAGCTCAAGGCTTCGAACAGATGGATTATGCTTTAGGGCAGGGCATCAACTTTTTTGATACTGCCGAGATGTACGCTATTCCACCTAGTCCAGNANCGTACGGCGCGACAGAGTCAATTATTGGCAACTGGTTTAAAGAACGTGGTAACCGTGACAAGGTGATACTTGCATCAAAAATTGCAGGTCCAGGTTTGGCCTGGATCCGTGAAGGTAAAAATCACATAGATAAAACTAATATCCTGGCTGCAGTTGAAAGCAGTTTAGGNCGTTTGANAACTGACTATATCGACTTGTATCAGCTNCATTGGCCAAACCGAGGGTCGTATCACTTTGGCAAGACTTGGAATTTTGCGCCTGAGTTTGATCCTAAGGCAGAAGAAGACAATTTCTTAGAATGCTTACATGTATTTCAGGGTCTAATTAGAGATGGAAAAATTCGTCACATTGGCTTGTCGAATGAAACGGCCTGGGGAACGAATAAGTGGCTTCAGTTAGCTGAAAAGCATGANTTGCCACGTATGGCGAGTATTCAAAATGAATATTCATTGTTATGTCGTAACTTCGAACCAGATTTAAGTGAAATAGCATTGAGCGAAGATTGTGGCTTGTTAGCATGGTCGCCTTTAGCGCGTGGTATTTTAAGTGGTAAATACCTGAATGGCGCCCAACCTGAAGGTGCTCGATTAACTATTGAAACACGAGTAGAGCANAGAGAGGGCGAAGCAACAGATGCTGCAGCGGCAGAATATATAGCTCTTGCTCAGCGATATGATTTAGATCCGTGCCAAATNGCCATTGCCTTTGTGAATCAACAGCCATTTGTTAGCTCTACACTTATTGGCGCAACAACAATGGAACAACTTCGTAGTAATATCGATTCCATTAATATCACTTTAAACGAAGAAGTTCTGACTGAAATCAGTGTACTTCGTCGTAAATATCCTATGCTTTTTTAAGCGACAAACGAATAATGAAGATCGAGTATTAACATGAACGATAAGACCAATTATCAGAACAATCCACTACATGGTGTGGGTTTGAATAAGCTGATCACAATATTATCAGACCACTATGGTTTTGAAATTCTGTACGCCTATTTAAATATTAATTGTTTTAAAACAAAACCGAGTATTGAATCGAGTGAGAAGTTCTTAAAGAAAACGGATTGGGCTCGTGAGAAAGTAGAAGGTTTTTATCTGTATGAATATATGAGCTTGCCGCGCGCATCCGCAAAAGAATTTGAATTACCACCCAGAGATCGCACGATTCCCAAAGATCAAATCCCAGGCGAGCCAAACGAGCTTAGTTTAGAAGACGCTGAAAGATTGCGTGAAAAACGTGCTCAAAAAGCAGCCGANTTTGGTAATGGTACNGGCTATCGGAATGGCAAAAAGTTTGGTGGTGAAAAAGATCGTAGCAAAACGACACCTTATAGAGCTAAGAAACCCGCTGCCCGTGGCGAGTCAAATAGTCCTTATGGGGGAAGTGATTCTCGAGATGCAGATCAAAAAACGGCTAAGCCTTTTGGTGGTAACTCTTATTCAAGTTCATTTGATAAAAAGAAATCTAACGATTCTTCTTCTGAGAGCAGCTCTGATCCTTGGGCTAAATGGAAAGAGTAGTGACAACTCTGGAAGGGACTGAAGGTTGTTGGGCTACTTGTTCAAAGTGCTTAGGGCGTGGTAGAAGAAGTAAAAGACTCCGTAAAAAAGTGAGACTTCGTTTCTTAAAAGAACTTGAAGATTTTGAAAAATCTAATAGTGAAGGTCCAGCACCTGTTCGCCCTAAAGCACATCTCGACTTATGCCTAAACTGTAAAGGTTCTGGCCTAGTGCCTGCTTCTGAATATGCGGTTCCTGATCCTGAAAATTTCCCACACGTTGCTATTATCGGCGGCGGGATTGGTGGTGTTGCGCTTGCCGTGGCGTGCTTACATCGTGGTATTCCTTTCACACTCTATGAACGTGATAGCGGCTTTGAAGCTCGGTCTCAAGGNTATGGTCTTACGTTACAACAAGCCAGTAAGGCGATTGAAGGGTTTGGTGTTTTTTCGTTAGCAGAAGGCATTATTTCAACCAANCACGTAGTNCATAATACCGAAGGTAAGGTNNTAGGGGAGTGGGGCGTTAGACGANTAGGTTTATCGGATGACGACATGGTGCCAAAGCGCACTAATATTCATATCGCAAGACAACTACTACGTTCAGCGCTACTTGAACAGCTTGGTGGGCCTGAAGCTGTNCAGTGGGGCNATAAGCTCATAGATTTAAATAGCGAAAGCAAAATGGGTGGTGTTGATTTAACCTTTCNGCTGGTGGGCGATGACAGCACTGAAACAACAGGCGAACTTAAGCATGTTCATGCTGACCTAGTTGTAGGTGCTGATGGTATTCGAAGTAGTGTTCGTAAACTAATCATTGGCGAGGAAGCTTCACCGCTAAGATATTTAGGCTGCATCGTCATCTTAGGCATTTGTCCATTAGCCGATATTCAAGGTGATAATGGAGAGGATTTAGATCGGTCTTTATTAGATTCGGCCACGGTATTTCAAACGGCAAACGGTAATGAGCGCATTTATATGATGCCGTTCACAAGCGACTCAATCATGTGGCAACTCAGTTTTCCTATGTCAGAAGAAGACGCTAAAGTATTGAGCGCCAAAGGCCCTGATGCGTTAAAACAAGAAGCCTTAAAACGCTGCCAATGGCACGACCCTATTCCTCAAATTATTTCGTCTACACAAACTCAACAAATATCTGGTTATCCTGTTTATGACCGAGCCCTTCTGGAANCTGAGCTGNTAGAAAAAAATGAANNCATCACCTTAATTGGCGATGCTGCACATCCTATGAGCCCGTTTAAAGGACAAGGCGCAAACCAAGCGTTGTTAGACGCGCTATCGCTTGCCCGAGGAATCACCAGATCTTGCCGCCCATTATCGAACTGGCGTGATGCAGGTATTCGCGAAAGTGTATTAACAGAGTTTGAAGCAGAAATGCTACAGCGCAGTTCTAAGAAAGTTCAGGAGTCAGCGGATGCGGCTGACTTTTTACATACCGACAGTGTTCTGCGTGAAGGTGACGGGCCCAGAAGTCGGCATGAAAAAAAGGATGCAGAATAATTATTCAAACGAATACCCTGTCATAAGAACAACGAATTTCTACAATCTTTTAAAAGCCACTAATGTGTAGTGATTAATAAATAAGCTAAGTTACAAATCCACTTCTTTGAAAATAANAAATCACTCACAGTTAGGTGAAAGCTTTGAATAATTTTACAGATAAAGTCGTTTTAATTACTGGTGCTGGTAACGGGATTGGTCGTGCAACTGCACTTGCATTCGCACAACAGGGTGCAAGCGTTGTTGTCGCCGATATGAGCCGCAGTGCTGGTGAAGAAACTACCGCGTTAATTACACAAGCGGGTGGCATCGCAACTTTCATTCTTTGTGACGTGACTAAAGACCAAGATGTTCAATCTATGGTTGATGGCACTATTGAGACTTACGGCAAGCTCGACATCGCCTTTAACAATGCAGGCATCGAAATTGAATCTAGTAAATTAGCCGATGGTGATGAAGCGACTTACGATAAAATAATGGACGTAAACGTAAAAGGCGTTTGGCGTTGCATGAAGTATCAAATTCCTGCGTTACTAAAACAATCCAACTCAGCTATTGTAAATACAGCATCAATTGCAGGGTTAGGCGCAGCGCCAAAAATGAGCATTTACAGTGCAAGTAAACACGCTGTTATCGGGTTAACCAAATCAGCTGCGGTTGAATATGGTAAAAAAGGTTTACGCGTTAATGCAATTTGCCCAGCAGTTATCGATACCGAAATGTTTAGACGTGCTACAGAAAATGATCCGCAAAAAGAACAATACGTAAGAAGCCTTCACCCAGTTGGTCGCATTGGTCAGCCGGAAGAAGTTGCAGCAGCGGTATTGTATTTATGTTCAGACCTAGCAGGCTTTACAACGGGTGTAGCATTACCGATTGATGGTGGCGCGACCTCAATCTAGAATTACCTGGCCCAATATTCAATAAAAAATAGATTCATAATGCCAATCGTTGATGAAAAATTAATGCAACCTTTCGAAACCACAGAGAGCTTTTATGAGTGGCTGAGTATCAACCATAATACTGAAACTGAGCTGTGGCTGAAAATATATAAAAAAGGATCAGGCATAAAATCAATTGACTGGAACGATGCCGTTAAAATGGCGTTATGCTGGGGTTGGATCGATGGTATTAAAAAATCAGTTGATACTGAATGCTATGTTCAGCGCCTTACCCCGAGACGTAAAAATAGCATTTGGTCGAAACGTAATACCGAGCATGTAGAAGCCTTGATCGAGCAGGGGCTGATGCAAAAAGTTGGGCTTGCTCATGTAGAAGCGGCCAAGGCCGATGGGCGCTGGCAGGCCGCTTATTCAATCTCTAATGATAATGAGATACCAGAGGATTTTCTCGCAGCGGTAGAGGCCAGTACAAAAAATAATGGAAGTACGAAAGAGTTCTTTGACACTTTGAGTAAGAGCAGCCGCAATATCATTGCGTACGGCTTAAAGAGTGCAAAAAAAGAAGAAACTCGTAAAAAACGCTTCGATAAATTTTTGGTAATGCTAGAAGAGCATGTAAAACCTAAATAAGTGTTAAATCTAAGTCTGTATTAATTTAATAAACTGCCTCACCCCTCACAATGTTATAGTGCACCTAATCTTTGTAGCTAGACAGCCGAACGAAATGCTTAGTTATGATTGATCATTTGATGGGCGTTAGCGCGCAGAAATATTGAGGGGAGAGATTTATGATCAATAATCGGGATATTATCGTACGCTTACGAGAGCAAATTCCATCCTTCGAATGCGTGAAGGGCTGTCACGATTGCTGTGGCCCTGTTACGGCGTCCTCGGAAGAAATGTCACGCTTACCTGTGAAATCGGACGCTGAGCACGAAGCAGCACTAGAGCACCTTAATTGCGTGCATTTAGGGCCTGATGGCTGCACGGTTTACCATGACCGCCCATTGATTTGCCGTTTGTTTGGTACAACTCCCAGTATGGCTTGCCCTAATGATCGTCGCCCAGAAGAAATGGTTGCCCCGATTGTTGAAGAGCAGGTTCATTATTTCATCGCTAATACCCGTCAGGTTTTGGTTTAGAGCGAATCGCTGAATATTCATGACTTCTACCAATAGTAAAGATGTAATCAACCTTGTAGATACTTCGAAAGATGATGTCAGCTGCTCGAACTGTAAAGCTTGCTGCTGTCGATTAGAAGTTATGATCATTACTGACACAGGTGTTCCTGAAGAATACATAGCTATTGACCAGTGGGGCGGTGAAACCATGCTGCGCCTAGAGGATGGTTGGTGTGCGGCTGTCGACCGTGAAACTTTAATGTGCACTATTTATGAGAACCGACCCTGGATTTGTCGTGAATTCGAAGAGGGTTCTTATGAATGTTTAGATGAAAGAAGCGTATAAATAGCATAATTTCTGGGGACTTTTTACACCTTAAATTTTGCCTGAATGGCATTCCTCTACCATAATTAACTATTAATATGGCTTTTTAACAGCTAGGAATAATAGTGATTAAACCTTCTACAATAGTTCGGCAGATCAAAAGTGATAATGAAAAACGCTTGGAACTAGTGATAGAAGCTACTGCTGTGGGTATTTGGGACTGGCAGTTACAGACTGAAGAGATAACGTTTAATCAGCGTTGGGCAGAAATTATTGGGTACACCGTTGAAGAGCTCCCACTGATGAATTTCGAGATNTGGAAGGACAAAGTACATTCAGATGATTTATCTGGGGCCCTAGAGTGCATCGAAAAGCACTTAAACGGTACGTTTGATCTTTATTCAGCTGAAATTAGGATGCGGCATAAAGAAGGGCACTATATCTGGGTCTTGGAATCAGGAAGGGTAGTCGAATGGGATACGAATGGCTTACCAACAAGAATGTTAGGTGCGTCCTTTGACATTTCAGAGCGAAAATCCAGAGAGCAAGAACTCATTGTAACCAGTCAACTATTGCAAGAAACTCAAGCTATTTCAAAGGTGGGCGGCTGGGAGCTTAATTTAGAAACAGGTGAGCTATATTGGACGGATGAGACCTATCGCCTTCATGACACTTCTCCTGAAGAGTTCAATCCATCTGTTGATGCTGGGGTAAGTTACTTCTTATCCGATTCTAGAGAAAAAATCTCTTTAGCGATTGAACAAGCTATTGAACATGGAATTAATTACGACTTAGAACTTGAAACCTTAACAACCAAAGGCCGAAAGATTGATGTTCGGACTACCTGTCATGTTACTCAAGTAAATGGAAAATCTGTTCGTTTAACCGGAATATTCCAAGATATTAGTGAGCAAAAGGCCATTCAACGTAAGCTTGAGTTAACTAATTTAAATCTTGAAGAAGCCAATGCTGCTCTTTTGCTTTCAGCGCATTACGATGAGTTAACAGGCTTACCTAATCTTATTTTGCTCTCTGACCGAATACAGCAAGCAATGACTAAGAGCTTACGACATAAGCAGTCTATGGCTGTCGCATTTATCGATTTCGATGGATTTAAATGGATAAATGATAGCTATGGACACACTGTGGGTGATCAGTTTTTACGTTTGATCACACAGAAGTTGAAGCAGTCGTTGAGAGCAGGAGATACTTTAGCTCGAATTGGTGGTGATGAATTTGTCGCGGTAATAGAAGAGCTAGATTCTCCAGAAGATAGCCATACCGTACTAGCACGCTTGCTTGAAGCAGCGGCGCATGAAGTAAATATTAATGGTAATCGCCTCAAAACTACCGCAAGTATTGGTGTAACTTTTTATCCTGAAAACAACTGTAGCCCAGATCAGCTTTTAAGGTCTGCTGACCAAGCTATGTATAAAGCGAAGCAGTTAGGCAAAGACTGCTGGCATATTTTTGATATTGAACGAGATTTTGCCGTTAAGCATAAGCGTGAAGAAATAGAGAGAATAAGACAGGCGCTTTATAACCAAGAATTTATCCTTTTTTACCAGCCAAAAATTGATTTGCGTAGTAAGCAGCTTATTGGAATGGAAGCTTTGATTCGTTGGAATCATCCTGAGCAAGGGATTTTGCCTCCTATTGCGTTTTTACCTATTTTAGAACATGACCTTTTAAGCATTGAACTGGGTGAGTGGGTAATACATACCGCCTTGGAACAGCTAGAAAGTTGGCGCTCTACTCCTTTGGAAGTACCGATTAGCGTAAATATCAGCCCTATGCAATTACAGCATTCTGATTTTGTATTACGACTTGAAAACATGCTTAAAAAGTTTCCGTCTAGGAACGTTAATCATTTGGAGTTTGAAATTTTAGAAAGTAGTGCATTGGAGGATATTGATCTTGCTTCGGGTGTTATTACTCAGTGCAAAGAGTTGGGTGTAACATTTTCGATTGATGATTTTGGAACAGGATATTCTTCGTTATCTTATTTAAAACAAATTCCTGCGGAATACTTAAAAATAGATCAATCGTTTGTTCGGGATATGCTGTTAGATGCCGATGATCGTACGATTATAAAAGGGATAATTGAATTATCGAAAGCGTTTAAGTTGAAAGTAATTGCAGAGGGAGTAGAGACACCTGAGCATGGAGAGGAACTTGCTGCATTAGGATGCTTTTTAGCTCAAGGGTACGGCATTGCAAAGCCAATGCCTGCGAGTGATATGCTTTCATGGGTTAAGCGATGGCAAGATAATCCAGTGCTGGTGGATGGTTCTTTTTAAATAATACACTCGAATAAAAAGCCAATACCCAGTAATGAGTATTGGCTTTTTTGTTTTAGCTTTTTGCAGGCGCTGGAGTACGAATCAAGTAATCAAATGCACCTAGGCTAGCTTTAGAACCTTCGCCCATAGCAATGATGATTTGCTTGTACGGGACGGTTGTTACGTCACCTGCGGCAAAAATACCAGGTACTGAAGTTTCCCCTTTAGTACTGATCTCGATCTCGCCACGAGGTGATAACTCAACACCAGAATCTTTTAGGAATTCACTGTTTGGCACCAAGCCAATTTGTACGAAGATTCCTGCCAGTTCAATCTGTTTTGCTTCACCGCTTGCACGATCAAGGTAGTTCAGTGCTGTTACGCGAGTTCCATCACCAATCACCTCAGTAGTTTGAGCTTCTTTGATGATTTCGATGTTACCCATACTATTCGCTTTATTAACCAAAACTTGGTCGGCTCGTAAGGTATCAGCAAATTCTAAAACTGTTACATGTTCTACTAAACCTGCTAGATCGATCGCAGCTTCAATACCTGAGTTACCACCACCAATTACGGCAACACGTTTCCCTTTAAACAAAGGACCGTCACAGTGTGGGCAATATGCAACACCCTTGTTACGATATTCTTGCTCGCCAGGTACGTTCATTTCTCTCCAGCGTGCGCCAGTTGATAAAATTACGCTGCGGCTTTTTAAAGTAGCGCCACTTTCTAGTTGAACATTAATGTAGCCGTCTTCACTTTTTTCAGCAGAAACAATGTTATCTGCTTTTTGTTCGCTCATGATGTCTACGCTGTATTCTTTAACGTGTTCTTCAAGTGCTGCAGCAAGTTTAGGACCTTCAGTTTCTTTAACAGAAATGAAGTTCTCAATTGCCATTGTGTCCATTACTTGGCCACCAAAACGTTCGGCCACAACACCGGTACGAATACCTTTACGTGCTGCGTAGATGGCTGCTGATGCCCCAGCAGGTCCGCCACCAACAACGAGTACTTCGTAAGGCTCTTTTTTATTAAGTGCTTCCGCTTCTTTTTTCGCAGAACCAGTGTCTACTTTCTTTAGAATTTCAGCTAATGAAATTCGACCTTGAGCAAAAACTTCACCGTTTAGGTAAACGCTAGGTACGGCCATGATATTACGTTCTGTAATTTCATCTTGAAAAGCAGCACCATCGATCATGGTTGATTTAATTTTTGGATTAATCGCCGCCATCATGTTTAAGGCTTGTACGACATCCGGACAATTTTGGCAGCTTAATGA
>PAOL01000007.1 GCA_002708475.1 Oleispira sp.
CTAAAGCGCGGTATCGACAAAGGTGTTCAAGCTGCGGTAGAAGCCATTAAGGGTTTTGCTCGTCCTTGTGAAGACACTAAAGCGATTGCTCAGGTAGGGACGATTTCTGCGAATAGTGATGCTTCTGTTGGCCGTATTATTGCTGAAGCAATGGAAAAAGTAGGCAAAGAAGGTGTTATTACTGTAGAAGAAGGTAGTGGTTTTGATGATGAGCTAGATGTTGTTGAAGGTATGCAGTTTGACCGTGGTTATTTGTCTCCATACTTCATCAACAACCAAGAAAAAATGACAGTAGAAATGGAAAATCCATTAATTCTATTGGTTGATAAGAAGATTGATAATCTACAAGAATTGTTGCCAATTCTTGAGAATATTAACAAGTCTGGTCGTCCACTATTGATCATTGCTGAAGATGTTGAAGGCCAAGCCCTTCCGACTCTAGTAGTGAACACTTTACGTGGCACATTCAAGGTTGCTGCAGTTAAAGCCCCTGGCTTTGGTGATCGTCGTAAAGCTATGTTGCAAGACATCGCTATCTTGACCGGCGGTCAGGTAATCTCTGAAGAATTAGGCATGTCTTTAGAGACTGCTGATATCTCTACTCTAGGTACAGCCAGCAAGGTTGTTATTGATAAAGAAAATACTGTTGTTGTTGATGGTGCAGGTTCTGAAGCGAATGTTGCTTCTCGTGTTGAACAGATCCGTGCTGAGATCGCTGGTTCTACTTCTGAATACGATATCGAAAAACTTCAAGAACGTGTTGCTAAGCTTGCTGGCGGTGTTGCTGTGATCAAGGTTGGTGCTGGCAGCGAAATCGAAATGAAAGAAAAGAAAGATCGTGTTGACGACGCACTTCATGCGACTCGCGCTGCAGTAGAAGAGGGTGTGGTTGCCGGTGGTGGTGTTGCTCTGGTTCGTGCTTTATCTTCTGTTCAAGTTGAAGGTGCAAACGAAGATCAAAATGTGGGTATTGCTCTGGCGTTACGTGCTATGGAATCTCCAATTCGTCAAATCGCAGGCAACGCAGGCGCTGAAGGTTCAGTGGTTGTGGATAAAGTGAAATCTGGCGAAGGCAGCTTTGGTTTTAACGCGGGTACGGGAGAATATGGTGACATGATCGCTATGGGTATTCTTGATCCTGCTAAAGTAACGCGTTCATCTCTACAAGCTGCTGCTTCTATTGCTGGTTTGATGATCACAACAGAAGCAATGGTTGCTGATACGCCTGTTGAAGAAGGCGCTGCTGCTGGTGGTATGCCTGATATGGGCGGTATGGGTGGAATGGGTGGTATGCCTGGCATGATGTAATCGCTCGTCGATTCATTACTCCCTAGATCATCTACTTAATTGTATGAAGATCATACAAAAAGCTGTATCTCTTTAGAGGTACGGCTTTTTTTGTGACAGTTACATATGAAAAAATCTGTAAATCGTGTAATTTAACGTGACTTAATAGGATGTGATCTTGAGTTCAAGCAAGGAGCGTGATTGTATGACCCTCAATAAAGATCCAATACACACTAGAAATATAATAATCGTATGGCACAAATGAAGACATCTTCATTTAATTCAGATCAAAATGCGTGGCTGACTAAACTAGACCAAAAAGTTCTTTCTTCTTGGATAGCGCTTAATACTCAACCCGCAGAATTACCAGAGCACTATTTAGCTCGCCCTGAATTATTACAAAGACTGACCAATGCTAAACCAATTACTTGGCTATTAGCACCTGCGGGTTACGGTAAAAGTTCACTTTTGAGTGAATGGTATCGCAACGCCCTAGAACAGAAAGACGTTCTGGGTATTTGGCTTTCATTAGATGCGAAAGATAATCAGGCTGAGTTTTTACTGCGCCATTTACTAGAAGCCATAAATAATACCCTCCCTGGTGTTGTTACTGACGCTTTAGCACATCTTTTGTCGTCTAAGGATAATGAGCAGGAAGATTATGAGGCGGTATTGTTATTGCTGTTGGCAGAACTAAAAGATTTTAGCTGTCCAATTATTTTAGTTATGGATAATCTGCATTGCGTTGATAATCCGGTTGCTTGGCAAGTGATTCAGTACATCATGGCCCAGCTGCCAACTAACATGCGTTTATTCTTATCATCGCGATATATTCCTGTTGCACTAGGTCGCTTGCGTTTAGATTCTCGGCTGGATTTTATCCAGCAGACTGAATTAAATTTTAATCTTAAAAATGTGGATCTCTGGTTAAAACAAAGTGGCATTGATGATCAGCAGCAAGCCTTAAGTTTAATGCAACGCTTACAAGGCTGGCCTGCGGGCTTAGGTTTATGGCTAAGTTGTTATAATAACCGAATGAATCATGAAAGCTCAGTTCGTCAAGAGCAAGAAAGTTTAAATGATTATTTAACAGGTGAAGTGCTCGAAACTATGAACGAGCCTCTTAAAGACTTTCTAATTAATATTGCGCCTTTGCAATCATTTGATGAAGAGTTATGTAACAAAATTTTAAACGTTGAAAATAGCGGCCATTGGATTCAGCAATTAGTTCATTTTAATATATTTATAAGTAGTCACGAACAGCGTTTGGGCTGGTACAGTCTTCATCCCGTGTTAGTCCAAGCTTTAAGTAGACTGAGTAGCGAACAGAAATGTAAGCGGATTCACTTAATTGCATTTCAATATTTAAAGGAACAAGGTTTTCGCATAGAAGCACTTCAGCATGCTCGTTTAGGTGAGTTAACGGAAGAAGCTGTTATATGGGTTGAAAGCGAGATTGATAGCATTATTGCAGATTTAGATTTTCCTGCAGTACTTGCGTGGTGCGATATGGCGGGCGACGCGATTATTGAACGTTCATTGCGCCTACAGTTGGTTCAAATTTGGAGTTTGTTGTTAACCTATCAATACAAAGCCGCGATTGATTTAGCGGGTGGACTTGATAGCACTCAGGTTGATTTACACTTCTCTGGTCAACTTTTAGCGATTAAAGGATACATTGCTCGAGGGCAAGGCAATGATACGCAAGCACGCAGCTTATGTGAGCTTGCACTTAAAGAACTACCTAAGAGCCGGTTTGGAATACGGGTACTTATGTGTTCTACCTTAACTAATATTGAATTGGTTAATCAAAACCCAGAAGCCGCTCGTGTTTGGAATAGGCAAGGGTTAGAAATAGCTCGCCAGTATCAAGCGACCGGGCTAGAAGTGTTGGCATTATTTGATTATGCACGAGTAGAACAGTTCCGTGGACACATTAATCGAAGCGGCGAAGTAATTGATCAAAGTTTAGAAATAGCTGCGCAACTATCATCCCAAAATAGACTGTTTCCTCGAGCTCGATTAATTATCTACCGCGGTTTTATTCGCTGGTTGAAGGGTGATAAAAGCGGGGCTTTAGAAGATACTTACAGCGGTATTGATGAGGCGAATCAATGTCGAGATGTTACCGTATTAATTGGCTACACGTTATTGGCATTAATTAAGCTATTCGACAAAAAGGCCGATCAGGCTCTTGATGTTCTCGATCAAGCTGAACGATTGATGCAACAGTGGCAAGTAAGTGAGGGCGTTTATGAACCTTGGATTGCTATTGTAAAAGCGAATATATGGATGGGTTTAGAAAAGTGGAGCCGTGCGGAAAAGAGTTTGCAGTTTGTTTCTGACTCTCTATTACATAATGCTAATGGTAATAATGAGCTAAAAAGTTCAGAGTTATTTCCCATGCAAACAGATTTTTATCGCCTCACTAATGCGCGCTTAATGGCACAAAAGAAACAATATTCGTCAGCAGAAAGTATGGCAATACTCGTAGCTAAAAATGCTCAGAGTGGACTTATTTGTTTATCAGCTCACCTTATGTTGTCTGCAATTTATTCTGCAGATCAACAGTTTGTAAAAGCTAAACAATCTTTTCAGCAAGCCATGACATTTGCGTCTAAAGAAAAAATTCAGATAGATATCAGTGCTTTATTACCGCATTCCGATATATCTTTAGTTATGGAAAATAATTTCCCTTTAACTCTAGAGAATTCGATTACTAGCCCTCCAGAGAAATTTATTGATAAGAATTCGAAGGTAATGAACGATTGCTCAAATTTGAGCGCTAGAGAAAAAGAAGTGCTGGCATTAATTGCAGATGGTTTCTCTAATCAGGAAATTGCTGATCAACTGTTTATTTCATTGCACACAGTTAAAACTCACGCACGTAAAATCAATGCCAAGCTTGGAGCTAAAAGTAGAACTCAAGCAATAGTTAAAGCCCGAGAATTAGCCATTATTTAATCTAAATATGATTAGTTTTCTTGATTAAATAATAAGCTTATATTGTAAGGCGGCCTACTTTTGACTATACCTAACTAATGAATCTATTTTTAATGCATTAGCACGAGGTCGGCATGGCAGCCAGCTATTCAATAGTAATACTGAGCGACAATGATAATTCGCACATAGCAGCTCATGTCGATAAATCCTTTGAAGTCACTGTGACTATTGATGAATCTCAGTGCATGAAGGCTTTATCAGATAAAAAACATCAACTGGTCTTAGTTGATATGAACTATTCATTAATTTCTGCAACTGAAATCTGTAAGTCCATTAAAAGTGACTTTGATATCCCTGTAATCTTTGTCAGTTCTAAAGACTGTAACACTGAACGATTAGAAGCCTATGATTGCGGTGCTGATGATTATCTTAAGGTTAATGATTTAAGCACTGAATTACATGGTCGTTTAGAACGCATCATTATTAATAAAGTCGCTAATGATCAGCTAAAAATGCAACTGGCACAAGCCAATGAAATGGCTTTCATTGCCATGTCAGATACCAGTGATTTGGGCATTAATATTCAGTTTTTACTTGAGGTAAATAGCTGTAATAACCTTGATGAATTGGGTATGAGATTATTTCAAGCGTTAAAATCTTACGGCATAAATTGCAGTTTACAGCTACGCAGTCAATTCTCAGTAAAAAACATGGAGGCCAATGGTATGGAAAAATCATTGGAATCTAAACTTTTATTAGAAATGAAAGATCAGGGGCGCTATGTCGATTTTGGTCATCGTTCGGTTATGAATTATGGAGCAGTCTCTCTTTTAGTAAAAAACATGCCAGTTGACGATGAAAAAAAATACGGTGCGATTAAAGATAATGTATTTTCACTTTTACAAGGTGCAGATGCCCGAATACAAGCATTAGATACATTGGGAATTTTGGCATTAGAGAAAGACCTTGTCCGTAGTTTGACAATAAAAATGAAAGACATGATGTCGACAGTTGATGTGAGTTATCAGGGCGTTATGCGGGGTATTGCGAATATCGTTGAAGAGATGGCGGAGAATATCGAAACATCTATGCATCATTTAGGAATGGATGAAGCTCAGGAGAGAAGTTTAAACGCTATTGTTGAGGTTGCCATTTCTGCAACGAATACGACGTTTAATGAGGGGGTGAAAGTTGATAAAAACCTCCACGAATTTCTAGTTTATATGGATTCTTTATTTAAGTCTGACAACATAGATCCTCATAAAATGAAGAGGATTGTTGAAAGTTTAGAAAAACGCTCATGATATTTGAGCGTTATCATATTTATCTTTAATCAGTGCTATGATATGAACTATGAAATCAGTTATGGATTTGTACTACTGCATTGATCATGTCCTTCCATATCAACCAACCAAGGTGGATTTGGCCTTACTCGCTCAATTACAAAATCAACAAAGCTTCTTACTTTAGCAGATAGGTGTCGATTACTTGCATATAAAGTATGAATTGGATGGGCTTCAAATGGCCAGTCACATAAAATTGGCACGAGATTCTTGCTCTTAATGGCTGATGCAGCGATTAAAACAGGTAAAGCAGCAATGCCTGCACCAGATAGGGTTAGTGTATATAGGCTAGAAAGATCATTCACCTTGAGTCTAGGCTTTATATTAACATTGATTTCTTGTTCTTCAGGCCCCTTTAGAGCCCATTGATTCCAGCCACTCGATGACAAAACTTGGTGATCACTTATTTCATCAGGGTGATTAGGTTTGCCAAACTTCGCGATATAATCCGGACTAGCACACACCATTGCTTTTACATCACCTAGGTATCGACCTATTAATGAAGAGTCTTCCAGTTGCCCCACGCGAAACGCGACATCAATGCCTTCTTGAACCAGATCTATTATCTGATCACTTAAAACTAGTTCAATATTAACTTGTGGGTGAAGATCCATGTATTCAGCAATTAATCCGGATAGAACCGTTGATCCAAATAAAACAGGTGCCGTAATTCTAAGCGTTCCAGTTGGAGTATTCTGCATTTGTGTGACGGCAGTATTGGCTTCTTCTATTTCACATAATATGCGTGCACAGTGAGCATGATAAGCAGTACCAGTATCTGTAAGGCTTAGGCTTCTGGTAGTGCGCTGAATTAATCTTACCCCTAGGCGTTCTTCAAGCTGGGTTATTTTACGGCTTACAGTTGATTTAGGAAGCCCTAGGGCTTTGGCTGCTCCGGTAAAGCTACCTGATTCGACTACTCGTACAAATATAGCCATTTCATTTAAATCAAATTCTTCACGCTTACCGATTAGCATTAATAATACCGCCTTGAGCTAGTTGTACGTCGAACACCTAATGTGAGGGTTGTTGTAATATAAAACAACCCTCAGGTGCATTCTATTACCCAGTTAGGTTATTGCTTTCGTTATGATTGAGTCGATTTTAGACTTGCGGATAGGCTAGGCTCCAATTTTGTCATTCTTAAAGCGAGTTCTTCAGGAATATCACAACGTTTTCCTATTTTATAGTCAAAGAATAGCATGGTACTTTCACCTAGGGTCACCATGCGAGATTGTTCATGGCTCCATATCGCGTACTGTTGGATAAGTTTTCCATCTTTTGCTGTAACGCTTCGAATACCGACAGAGAGTGTATCAGGGTAAGTGACAGGGGCTAAAAATTTTGCCGATGTTTCTGATAAAATTGGGCCTTTTGCATAATCATTCATAAAGTCGAGTATTTTTAACTCTTCGGTATATTTTACTCGAGCACTTTCGAAATAACGAAAATAATGCGTATTATTCACATGTTTGAATGAATCCATCTCTCCCCATGCCACTGGGATTTCGATGACTACTGGGTAATCGTATAAATCAGACATAAATATTCCTTTATCGTTGGTCTACGTGGTGTCGCTTACATTTATATTGAATGCTTAACGATGTTCTTTATACCGTATTAATCTAAAAAAGTCATAAAATGACTTTATATGGTATAAGTTAACGAAGACCAACGGAGAATTTTATATCTGTTTTAAGATAACTTTAGTGATTGCATCTTGAACAATTTCTTCCTGTCCAACAGGGGGGTGAAGGTGGGTCGTTATGCCCAGCTTTTCTTCTATCTCTTGTAATTGCTTAGGTACGTCGACTCGTAAGTGGCGGCCTGCGGCGAAGAATATTGGATAAACATTAATTTCTTTGTATCCATCCTTCATTAAAGTGTGACAGGTGCTTTCTAGGCTCGGTTCAGATAGTTCCATGAAGCTTAATTCAATTCGGGTCGCATCATCTTTTGTTTTGTTTTCTTGGTCTTTACTTTTGATTCTTTCTGCGATCACTTCAAACGGCGCTTGCCATTGCGGATCGCGGCTTCCATGTGCGAGTAATACGTTAGCGCTTTTTTTATCTGTCATTGTGTGAGTCGTCATTATGTATCGATCTATGAAATTGCTGATTAATTAGGTGATGATTGAATACTAGTGGCTAGTATAACCCTATCTTATTCCTGTACATACGAGAGTCATATCATTTTGGATCATAATGATGACTCTATCAAAAGTGTCTTGGTTTCGTCTTTAATAAAAACTATTGTAAATCAGTTATATAGAACAAGTTTTTAGGTATGAATCATACTAAGTAAACTAGGATAGTGACTTTAAAAAGTGCCTAAAAACCAATAATAATAACTGAAAAATGGCGCGATAAAATGGTCTGTAGTTTTCTGTTATTTTGATTTGATAAGTATCTAAACACTAGCTAAAACTAATAGTGAATCATTTGTTATAGGTAGTTGACCCACATGAGTATTAGTCGTCAGGAAGTCGGTCGTTTTTTGTATGAATTTGATGAAAGCTATCAAGTTACGTATGTTAATTTTTCACGTGCTAATGAACTAGCAGATGCGCAGTTGATAATGACATTAGAGCGAGGCTGTGAAAGACAGTCATTTGCTTTTTCTCAGCCTCATTTTAATGATATAGAGAAAAATCTTATTACATCTAAAGGAATTTATGTGGCTAGTATGAAAAGCTCTCCTTTGTCTCCACATCGCGTTGAAGTAGGTGATTTAGAGGGAGGCTTTGCTTATTTTACGGCTAAAAATGTAAAAAATATCACGCCGACTGCATAGACTGATGTTAGAAAGTAAAATTTATTGAAGATCTGCTTCATAAAATGTCGAGTCCAAAAAAAAGCAATACACTATGTATTGCTTTTTTTATGCTCGAGATAAACGTACAGCTTTTAAAAAAGCTGAAGAACCAAGGCTGCGGTCTCGCAGTAATCTTTTTCTTTTACATCGTTCTTTTGTTTTGCTTGCTCCGACTTAATAAACGTATAGCTATTAGGGGAGCCTTTGCAGATATTCATTCCTAGAACATTATTTTGTGATTTAACAAATAGGTTCATGCTGACCTCGCCACGTGTGCGTGAACGTAAGTGAACCTTCTTTGGTGAGATTGTATAGGACTTAATACCATCTTTAGCCGTGACGTTCATGCTCTGACCTGGAGGTGCGTTGACGAAGGTCGCATCATCTCGTATTTCAATGCTTGTCCAATTACTGTCTGTTTGAACTTCCAATTCGTAAATTTGCTCTGCAGCCATTACAGGTTGAAAGGTTGTTAGGCTGATAATGCTAGCCAATAAAAATCGGTTCATGATGTCTTCCCTGATAGAGCGGGCTGTGCGAAATTGCTTTGTGCATTAGTTATATAGTAGACGCTTTTTAGAACGTCAAATTTTGAACCTTTAAAGTAATTGTGTGTGTAAGTGCTTACATACTCTATCGGGACTTGCATGCCTTGGTAGTCAAGTAATAATAAATTATTAGGTTTGTTATGGCTCGATCAGGTGAAGTAACTACATGTGTCAGCTAAACAGTGGCTTAAAAGAACCTTTGCTGATTAATTGTTTGATTTATGATGTGTCTTGGTGAAAAAAACCTGCGTTGATGCCTACTTTCAAAGGCTAGTATTGGCAAACAATTACTGTATCATCGCTTGCAAAATAACAAAAAATTACCTCACCGGGGATCCCCATGCACCAAAGTATTCGCGCACTTCTTGTGGCCGCTATTCTAATTGCTATGACTGGCTGTAGTTCAATTTACAGAACAACAGGTTGGTTTGCTTATGATTATTCTGAAAGCTATGCCATGCCTTACGTTATGAAAACTGACGACACTGAAATGGGCTGTGCGATGAGCGAAGCCATGACTCCAATGCTACTTTCCTTTAGTGAATTAACCTGGTCTCCAGATCGTCTTGCAACCACTATGTATATGCAAGCTGGAGCCTGTGCAGAAGCTAAAGCGAGTGAAGAAGGGTTAGCCTACTTACGCGCTTATAAAGCACAAAATATTGCAGAAGCTAAAGATGCTCGCATTCGTCAGAAGCGTCTATTTGCACTTGCAGCGAATCGACAATACAAGGGATATAAGCATCTAATCTCAGAGTTTGGTGAGCCTGGTGAAGAATGCCCAGATATAGATAAGGATGAAGAATTTTTCTGGATGTTGGGCTTGGTGAGCGGCATGCAAGCCGTCATGAGTGATCTACGAAGTCAGGGTGAAGTAGGTGTACCAAAAGATATCGCGATGAAATCGGTTCGTGGAAGTCAGTGTTTAGATGCAAAACGCTGGTGGGGAGTACCAAAAGCGATGCAAGCTGCAGTCTGGACAATGATGCCTGATAATGCACCAGAGGGTGTTGATCCTTGGCAAGAACTAGCAGATGCCAGCGAAATGGGAGCCGATGCAGGTGTTCGTTTAGCGCAGGCGATTGAAGTTGTTATTGCTGATGGCTCTGGTAATCAGGAGCGCCTTCGTGATGCCATTCGTCGTCACGCTCAATCTGTTAAAACTAAATCACCAAGTAAAGAATATTTGATGTTAGATGTTATCGCGACTAAACAGGTATTAGCGGTTTCTGATCGTTTATGGACAGAAGCGACAGGCAGTCGTACTCCAATCGGTGGTTTAGGAACCTTCTGGGATGATAAGTCCACAACAGAAGAAGCGCTTGATATCGACGACTTGTTGGAGGATTAATTAAATGCGTTCAGTATTATCTATTCTATTATCACGAACATTTTTATTGACAGTTTTGATGCCATCTTTTGCATTGGCATCTACTCCGTCGGCAACACAGGCGACAAGTAAATCGTTACCAAAATTAAGTATTTGTGTTTTTGATCCACTAGGGGCTAACGGCACATTATTTAATACAATGAAAGATTATCGTGCGGTTGCGTTCGAGTGGGGGGCTGATCTAGAGCCTCGTGCTTATACTGATGAAAAAATTGCAGTTGATGATTTTAAAGCAGGGCAGTGTGATGCGGCTTTAGTGACTGGTGCTCGTGCACGACCATTTAATAAATTTGCAGCAACAATTGAAGCGATCGGCGCAATTCCTGATGAAAAAATGTTGCGTACATTATTANCGACTATATCTGGGCCAAAAGCAGCAAAGTACATGCGTAGTGGTCAATACGAAGTCGCGGGTGTTATGCCAGCGGGTCCNATNTANTTATTTAGTCGTGATAGAACGATTGATACTGTTGAAGAGCTATCAGGAAAGCGTATTGCAACGATTGATTATGATCAGGCTTCTATCTTTTTGGTAAATCATATTGGCGCATCAATGGTGCCTTCTAATTCTGCGAATTTCTCAGGTAAGTTTAATAATGGCAGTGTGGATATTGCATATGCTCCAGCTGTTGCTTATCAACCCTTAGAATTATATAAGGGATTACAAGATAATGGCGGAATCTTACGTTTTGTTTTGGCGTATATGGACTTCCAGATTTTAATCCGAGCTGATAAATTTCCAGAAGGTTTTGGACAAAAATCTCGCACAATGGTTGCTGGTTATTTTGATCGTGTAAATGAATTTGTAGAAAAAGAAACTCAAGCCATTGACCCGAAATATTGGGTTGATCTGCCAGATGAAAATAAACAGACGTATAATGAAATGCTTCGCGATGTACGNATTAAATTACGGGATGAAGGCGTGTACGATGGCAAAATGCTTAAGCTAATGCGCAAACTTCGCTGCAAAACGAATCCTGCTGCTGCAGAGTGTAGTGAAAAGCTCGAATAAAACTTAAGTGCATTAGTTCTTAAGTACATTGGCTAAGGCTTTCTTAGCCANTGTGAAGTACCCAATAATAAATATAAGAACAACAACCTCGAAATATTTCGAAGTACATCTATAGGTAACTAACATGTCCCAGCCCCTTCGCCTAGCGAATCGTACTGGCTTTGAATGGTTGGCAGCTATGCCTGCTTTTTTAGTTTTAATCTTTGTCATTTTATTAAATACCAGTCACGCAACTCATGCTCAACTATTAAAGCTAGGAGAGAATGTTTGGGATGGGTATTTTCAGTTACGCTCAGACCCTGTTGCCCCTGCTTGTGATCTCAATGCTGACATAGAAACTCAACTNGCTAATTTATTNNCNGAGTCGGCAATCGTTGCGGAAGAAGACGAATGGGACTTGTTTGATGAAGACCCAGAGCCTGTTGATGAANGTNTTTTGCGCCAGTCATTGGTTAACGCGCATGCTGTTTGTGAAACAAAGCACCAAAATTATACCAGTACCGTTGATCGTATAACCCCNGCGGTTAAAGCTTTTCGTGCGGTAGAGTTATCTGTATCTGATTTTGGTGAGTTCGGCTTACATGCTCAACGCATTATGCTGGCAGTGCTGGTTCTTATTTGTGGTATGACTGCATTATTTCGTCGCCATCATATCGCATTGCGCCCGATGGAAACTGCTATGGATTATCGCGTAGCGTCTTTCGCACAAATGGTGGCTAGCGGCATCTTATTTTATTCCGTTTATAGTTTTAAAGATGTTGTCTTTAATGCGGGTGTCGAGGTNACNGNTGAGCANGGNTTNTTNCATTATCTTTGGATTATNGGTTTTGGTGCTGTTTTGTTACTAAGTATGTATCAATTTCTTGTNATTCCTAAAGATGCGAAACCAGGTGGCAGCTTTATGAAGGCTCAGTTAGCTGTGCCCCTTTATGCCACTATGTGCATTATCTCTGGCAGCTATTTTATTCTTAACGGACACGCAGCAGGTATTGGTATTTACCTGAATCAAATGATGGAGTTATCGCAGCTGTTTTTAAATGTTGGCTTGTATGTATGGATTGGTATGTTNGTGAAGCGTACTGAAATGGCGCAAGCGGTATTTAATGTTTTCCGCCCNTGGAAATTACCTCCTGAGATGCTTGCGGTTGTTGTTGTTGTTATCGCAGCTGTACCAACAGCTTATACNGGAGCGTCNGGNATATTTGTGATTGCTATTGGTGGCTTAATTTATAATGAATTACGCCGCGCAGGGGCGCGTCGCCAGCTAGCGTTAGCCGCAACAGCGATGTCAGGCAGTATGGGGGTTGTATTGCGTCCATGTTTATTGGTGGTCATTATTGCNGCACTTAATAAAGAGGTTACTACTGACCAATTATTTGGTTGGGGGCTTAATGTTTTCTTATTAACAGCTGTTTTATTTGCAGCAGTTGCGATGCTAACCAAGCAAGGCACTATCAGTGTTGAAAAAGCAGCTGTCGCTTGGCCAGAAACAAAAAAAGCTTTATGGAAGCTAGTGCCTTACGCCGTTGTTATTGGTCTAACGTTAGCCTTCTATGCAATTTTCTTAAATGCCTATCTAGATGAGTTTTCTGCACCGTTTATTTTACCTGTTATGTTATTGGTTGTTTTAATCTACGAACGCCTTGGGCAAGAGAAAATGACTCGGGCGCAAATGAATATCGATCATATCGAAACCCGTTTAGAAGAATCATGGGATGATTTGAAAAAGGGTAAAGACTCAATTGAAAAAACATTACGCGAAGCAACCACAGAAACCACAGGGCACATTGGTGCGCTATTAATGTTGATGGGTTTATCAGTCAGTATTGGAGGGGTGATTGAGCGTTCTCACTTAATGGATTTGGTGCCAGGAAGTTTTGAGTCGGTGTGGTTGGCAATGGGCTTGCTAGTACTAATACTTGTGGTCATTGGTATGGTTATGGATCCGTACGGAGCCGTAATTCTAGTGAGCGCTACCATNGCATCAATTGCTTACGACAGTGGGATCCATCCCGTGCATTTCTGGATGGTTACCTTGGTCGCATTTGAATTAGGTTATTTAAGTCCACCAGTGGCCTTAAACCATCTACTCACCCGGCAAGTNGTGGGCGAAAAAGAAGTAGCATTGGCCTCACAAGAGGGGCATAACTTTTGGTATCGTTACGAGAAATTTTTATTGCCACTAACGGTGATGGGAATTGCGTTGATTATCGTTGCCTTCTTGCCTTTGGCAATTGGTTATAATTAATAAGTCCTTTGTTTTATTATTTATAGTAAACGTAAGAAAATAAAAAAGGCCCTAGCTACTGAGTAGTTAGGGCCTTTTTAGTTTTTGCTTATTTGTATCTAACTAGTTGTTAAACTAGCTCAATCGCGATAGCCGTTGCTTCGCCACCACCAATACAAAGAGCAGCAACACCTTTGGTGCCGCCAGTATTTTTAAGTGCATTGATTAGAGTTACGATTAAGCGAGAACCCGTAGAACCTACAGGATGACCTTGTGCACAAGCACCACCGTAGATGTTTACTTTCTCGATATCCAAACCAAGATCGCGAATTGGCATCATGGCAACCATAGCGAATGCTTCATTGATCTCGAACAAATCAACATCTTCTTTCGTCCAGCCAGCTTTAGCTAAAACTTTTTCAATTGCGCCACAAGGAGCAATAGTGAATTCAGAAGGATGCTGAGACTGAGTGCTATGAGCAACGATGCGAGCTAAAGGTGTAGCGCCTTTTTCTTCAGCAGTGCTTTCACGCATCAATACAAGAGCAGAAGCACCATCAGAGATAGAAGAAGCGTTAGCTGCTGTAATTGTACCGTCTTTGGCGAAAGCAGGGCGCAAAGAAGGGATCTTTTCAATATTGGCATTGAATGGTTGTTCGTCATTATCAACAACGGTTTCGCCTTTACGAGATTTAACCGTAACAGGAACGATTTCAGCGTTATTCAAACCACCTTCAATAGCTGCTTTAGCGCGGGTCAAAGACATGATTGCGTAATCATCCATTTCTTCGCGTGTATAACCTTTTTGAGTTGCTACGTCTTGAGCAAAAGACCCCATTAAACGGCCTGTTTCAGCATCTTGTAGGCCATCTAAGAACATATGATCTTGTGGAGCTTGGCCAGCGCCCATGCGTAAACCGGTGCGAACGCCTTCCAATACATAAGGTGCGTTAGACATAGACTCCATGCCACCCGATACTGCAATATTGACTGATCCAGCCTTAATTGCATCATGAGCCATCATGGTGGCTTTCATGCCTGAGCCACAAAGCTTGTTGATTGTAGTTGCGCCAGTTGCATCCTCAAGACCCGCTTTACGCATCGCTTGACGCGCAGGACCTTGCTTAAGACCAGCAGGTAAAACGTTACCCATGACAACTTCTTCAACATCTGAGCTGTTGATACCCGCACGAGAAACTGCTTCTTTGATTGCGATTGCGCCAAGGTCTGTTGCGCTGATTGAACTTAGGCTGCCGTTAAAACCACCCATTGGTGTACGTGCTGCACCTACAATTACTACGTTATCTTGCTTAGCCATTTCTATTTCCTCAAAGGAGTTNATTGGATGTCGATAAAAATAAAGGCGCTATTGTATGCGATAACGACGTTAGGGTGTAGTCGAAGTCGAACAAGGTAAATCTAGTAGGGTGAATATTGATCAAACGGGCAATTAATCGTTAAGTGATCACTTATTAAGCATAAAGTTCAGTTCTTAAGGGGCTCTGTTACGTTTAGATACATAAACTCGAGTAATAAATTCTTCGAATCATACTAAAGAGTGATGAGCTTGATGTAATAGGTGTTTATAGTCGTGTTATCTATATTGGGGATGAATAAGAATAGTTCATTTTCAGTGGCGAACAAATAATCATAACAAAAATAGCAGGTAGACCTATGGTGAAGAAGACCCTCCTTAGTCTCGCAATNGCAGCGAGTNCTGCGGGATTAACCGCATGTAATATTAGTAGCACGGCAGGTAATAATGACGTNGANCNAACGGCAGTTNTTGCTGGGCAGCCNGGACAANNNCCTGCTGTTTTTGCTCCTATATTNAATCCAGCCGGTTCTGAGNTNCCATTAGCGACTGATTTTTTATTCGGTTTCCCTAAAGAGGATGATGGCGAAACTCCTAAGTATGCCTCTGATGCTGATGGAACGCTCTATCATGCTAGTGCATACACTACTAATGATGACGGCGNTCGAGTTTTAATTGCTCCTGGTGAAGAAGGCTACAATCCTGTATTTAANGCNCTAAACGAGATGGACGGCGTTTCAATTAATGCTGAACTTGACCTTCCTGTTACNCGTGCATTTGATGAATCAACGGTTGTTCCTGGCGTTAACGTAATTCTCGTCCCACTTAATTATGATGACCCTATTACTGGGGATTTAGTTTCTGGCGAGAGTCCTTTCAAAACTGAGTTTACTGACTTTACTGTTTCATCAGTAAAATATGCAACCTCAGCAGATGAAGCTGATAAATATGCTTTACGTATTAATTTAACCAAACCTTTAGCATCAGCTACTCGATATTTGGCAATTATTGCTAATAATGGTACTCAACAGATTACTGATCTTAATGGCGACGTTATGACAGCCCCTGGGCAGTATGTAACTCTTGCAGGAACTGATGATTTATTATCGGATGCATTATTACCCGCACGTGATTTAGTTCAAGGTTGGAGTGCCAGTGCAAAAGGTTACCTTGGCGCGAAACAGCAAGATACTAACGGCTTACTTATGGCTTATACTTTTACCACCGGTGGTGGTATTGAAGTATTAAGTACAATGGCAGCACCGGGTAATGCAAATGCAGCATTGCAACAGACTCCTGCTCTAAGAGCTATAGTCGCAGCCGCTCCTGATGCAGCAACTGCTGTAAGTAATCTCGTAACTGCTGGTTTAACGTTAGAGCAGGCTCAAGGTACTTATGCTCTAGCGACTAGCTTGCAAACTCCTGGACCACGCACTGTTGACTTACCTGCAGCTGCTGGACCTGGTTTAAATATTGCGAATCTTGTTCCTGCATTAGCGCCCTCTACCGCAACAGTTTTAACCGGTACTATTGACCTTCCTTATTATCTAAAAGCGCCACAGGGTGCTTATACAGGTGAAGACGCATTGACTGCGCCAGGCTATTTGTGCACGCCAACTGGAGCTGATGATGCTACTTGTATTGCGGGTAAAACAAGCGCTGGTAATACTATTGTAAGTCAATGGGCTGCTGATGATGGTTTACTTCCTTTGTTAGGTACTGCAGCTCCATCAACTAATGTAACGCGTTTATACCCATTCGCTAAGAAGAATGGCATGCGTGAAGCACCTGTATTGGTCGTGAAGCCTTCAGCAGCTGAACCAACTGCTGCTGGTTATCCTGTTGTTATTTATCAGCATGGTATATTTGGTAATCGCACGGATTCNTTAGCCGTTGCCAACCAATTGGCCGCTGCAGGTTTTGTAACTGTAGCGATCGATCTNCCTCTGCATGGTGTCATGCCAACAGACNNNATCTNNNGATACTACNANNCCAATNTTTGCTAGNTTATTAGCNGCTAANGGCACNGATATAAGTGNNTTNGATGCNGNNACACAAGCANTATATNTTNCNGGTGAAACAGTTGCTGANCGTCANTTNGGTTTAACCCGNAANGGCGCTGCATTTGAACCGGCTGCNGTAAGCGGAACAGATGCGGATTTCAATGGTTCAGGNTCTTTGTTNATNAACCTNATNCATCTTCANACTGCNCGNGATAACTTACGCCAAGCGGTTATGGATTTGTTGAATCTTAATGCTTCTTTAGCCTCTTTCGATATTGATGGTGATGGTGATCTAACTGACATCGATGTTAGTCAAGTTCATTACATTGGTCATTCATTGGGCGGTATTGTTGGTACAACGTTTGTTGCAACTAATAACTTAAATGGTACGACTGTTAATCCTAATGGTAATGCTGCATTGCCTTTGATTACAGAAACTGTTCTAGGCATGCCTGGTAGTGCTATTCCTCGTTTATTAGAGGCGTCTGCTAGTTTTGGTCCTTCAATTAAAGCTCCTTTGACTACATCAACAGAAAATGGTGGGTTTGGTCTAACTGAAAATAATGCTTCTTACAATAGTTTGTTCTATATCTTTCAAGGTGCTTTAGATTCTGCTGATCCAGCTTCATTTGCACAAGCTATGTCGCAAATTCCAGGAGCTTTAGCTAAGTACATGGTAATAGAGTCTATTGGCGATAAGGTTGTTCCTAACTCGGCAACTTCACCTCTAGCGGGTACAGAGCCATTGGCGGAACTTTTAGGTACGACTCAGATTGATACTGGAACATCTGACTATACTTCAGGTAAATTCTTCGTCAAATACAATGATGCTGACAGTTCTCATGGTTCTTTAGCGACACCTGGAGCAACTGGTGAAGAATTGGCAGCCTTTACAGAGATAATGACGACAACCATTTCTCTATTTTCTGGCGGGAACCCAACTGTTACAAGTGCAACAGTTGCTCCAGTCGCTGCTGAATAACAATGAATCCAAGTTGCTGATCACTTAGGTGATCAGTGATTATGAAAAGAATTATAAAAAGTTTTTGGAGTCAAAAATGAAAATAAAAACAGACAATTTGTTAAGGTTGCGTAAGCTATCTCTAGCAATCGCTCTAGCGGGCGCTGCAACTTCTGCAACAGCAACTGAATATAACTTCGGTGATGTAGCTATCCAGTGGGATAATACAATTAGTTATGGTGTTGCTTGGCGCACAGAAGCACCTGATGCTAGTACTGTTATGGGTGGTAATGGAACAGCGATGGGCTTTGCAAGCGAAGGCGCTTCTTATAACTATGATGATGGTACGCTTAACTTTAAAGAAAATACTATTTACACCAACGTAGTTAAGTACTCTACCGATTTGGAAATTAACTATAATAACTATGGTGGTTTCTTCCGTGCTAAAGCTTTTTATGATACTGAAATCATGGATGGTGAGCGTGAGTTTAAAGAATTAATTGATGAGACAAAGGATGCATCGGGTAAAGGTTTTGACCTTTTAGATGCGTTTGTTTGGGCCGATTATGATTTTGGTGATACGCCAGCAACGTTCCGTGTTGGTCGCCAGGTTGTTAGCTGGGGTGAAAGTACCTTTATTCAAGGTGGTATTAACAGTATTAACCCAGTAGATGCTTCTGCTTTCCGTCGTCCTGGCGCGGAAGTAAAAGAAGGTTTGTTACCGGTTAATATGTTTTATACCTCTATTGGTATTTCAGCTGATGTAAGTATTGAAGCTTTCTACCAGCTCGAGTGGGAAAAAACGCGTTCTGACCCTTGTGGTACTTTCTTTTCAACGGTTGATTTTGTAGCCGATGGTTGTGGCCCTGTAGTATTGGGTGGAACAATTGATGAACGATTGATGTTGGAAGCTAGGGATGTAGAAATAGCATCAGGTGTGCCTCTATCTAATCGTGCAGCTCCTATGACGGAGCGTCTATCTGATGATGAAGCAAAAGATGATGGTCAGTATGGTATTGCTGCACGTTGGTATTCTGAAGCATTAGGTGATACTGAGTTTGGTATCTACTACATGAATATTCACAGTCGCTTACCATTCATTAATGGCTCTGTTACCAACCAAGACCGCGCAGGTGTTCTTGGAAATGGCGATGACCGCTCAGTAAATGATAATGCTACGTATGATAGCTATCGTCCTCTGTATCAAATTGCTTATCCTGAAGATAACCAGTTAATGGGTATCAGTTTTGCGACGTCTACTGAAGATGGTGCTTCGATTTCTGGTGAAATTAGCTATCGTCCAGATGCGCCAATTCAATGGAATGCGTTTGAGTTGATTCTTGCCGGTAACGGCGCTCCTTGGAGCCGCTTATATCAGGCGCGGGCCGCTGAAATTGGTGGTGATGCCACGCCGCTGTATGGTGAATTATCCAAAGGCTATGATGAAATGGATATTTGGCAAGCCCAAATGACCTTCATTAAATTTTATGATCAAGTTATGGGTGCCGATCGCTTAGCGGTTGTTGGTGAGGTAGGCGCAACTTATGTTCCTGATTTACCAGATTTAGACGAAGCCCGTTATGGTCGTTCTGGTGCTTATGGAATCGGTAATAACGATGGAGTATATGCTGCAGGTGGTGATACTAATTTCTGTAGTAATGCTGCAGGTGGCACAGCTGTTAACGCAAATACTGATTACTGTACTGATGAAGGTTATGTAACTCAGCTTTCTGGTGGTATTCGCTTACGTGCTGCTATGGACTATAACAACTTGTTCGCAGGCATTAACGTAACGCCGACTTTTGCGGTTTCTTACGATCAAGGTAATGGTCCAGAGCCAGGTGCTCAGTTTATTGATGAGCGTTTAACAACGGCTTTAGGTGTTAAATTTGTATATCAAAACCAAACTCAAGTAAGTGTGAACTACACTCAATTTGATGGTGGCGATTACAACGTGGTTAAAGACCGTGACAAC
>PAOL01000008.1:0-6706 GCA_002708475.1 Oleispira sp.
CCAAAAGCAAGGTCGTTATAAGGCCCAACCCATTCGGTCGCATCAATGGTACCGGTTTGTAGTGATGTAAATAACTCACCACCGGGTAACGTCACAGGGGTTCCACCCGCGCGCTTTAAGACTTCACCCCCTAAGCCTGGGATACGCATTTTTAGACCTTTAAGGTCATCAACTGAGTTGATTTCTTTATTAAACCAACCCGCCATCTGTACGCCAGTATTACCACCGGCTAATGGAATTAGATTAAAGGGTGCGTAAAGCTCTTGCCACAGTTCAAGACCACCACCATGATAAATCCAGCCATTCATTTCTTGTGCAGTTAGACCAAAAGGAACGGTAGTGAAAAACTGCGCTGCTGGGGTTTTTCCTTTCCAGTAATATGCGCCACTATGGCCCATTTCTGCTGTGCCTTGAGAAACTGCATCGAATACTTGAAGTGCTGGAACGAGTTCACCTGCACCGTATACTTTGATTTTCAAACGACCAGCGGACATTTCATCAACCATCTCTGCAAAACGTTCTGGAGCTGTACCTAAGCCGGGAAAGTTCTTTGGCCATGAAGTGACTAGCTTCCAGTTATAGTTTTTCTGGGCTGCCACCTCATCTGTCGACTCAGCTTGTTTCTCTGGCCCACAAGCGATCAAAGTCGTTGCGATTAAGCTGATCAAAACCAGCTTAATCATTGAAAAGGTTTTCTTTATATTCATTGTGCTTCCTTTTTTATTTTTAATTATGGTATCTGACCGCTGATTATTTAATTGAGCCATGATTGGATATTTATTCCACAAAACGGCGTAAATACATCCAATAATGTCTCTTTTGCTGTCTACTCTTCTTCCATTGATTGCAATTTCGCATAGGCAACCACCAGCCATTTACTGCCTTCCCAATCAAAGCTAACTTGAACACGAGCGCTCGCGCCACTGCCTTCAAATTGAAGAACCTGACCTTCACCAAATTTTGCATGGAATACGCGCTCACCCAATTTAAACGGAACGCCTTCAGGAGCATCTTCAGCAAAACTCAAACTAGAAGACTGCGATGCTGTAACAGGGCGCGTAATCGTATTCTTTAAACGTACTTCCTGTACATATTCTGATGGAATTTCACGGATAAAACGTGAAGGAGTACTGAAATGTTCTTGGCCATGCAAACGACGATTCTCAGCGTACGTGATAACCAAACGTTCCATCGCTCGCGTGATTCCCACGTAAGCTAAGCGTCGCTCTTCCTCGACACCGTCAGCATCGTCCATCGACATCTTGTGTGGGAATAAACCTTCTTCTAGACCCGTTAAGAAAACCAACGGAAACTCCAAACCCTTCGCCGAGTGCAATGTCATTAACTGCACCGCATCATCATGCTCACTGGCTTGGGTATCACCCGCATCAAGGGCAGCGGTATCTAAAAACACTGCGAGATCATACAAACCGTCAGCGGCATCTTCCATTAAACTTTCAGGATCAATACCCGATTCAGCAGCGGCTTCTTCCGCCATCATCGCCATATCAACACCGTCTGCGGTTTCAAACTGGCGTGCGGCATTAATGAGTTCATCAAGATTGTCTAAGCGAGCTTGGGCTTTTTCACCCTTCTCCTTTTTATGATGCTCAATCAAGCCTGACTGAGTAATCGCCTGATCAACGATTTCGTGTAACTCTAGTTCATCTGCACCACTGGACATGGTTTCAATTAGATCAACAAAACCTTGGGCAGCAGTGGTGGCTCGTTTGGGCAAGATGCCAAGAGAAGCTGCTTCGCACACAGCCTGCCACATAGAACACCCTTGCTCACGAGCATGAGCACGAATCGTCGCAACAGTTTTATCGCCCAAAGCGCGAGCAGGAACGTTAATAACTCGTTCCACTGCGGCATCATCATGACGATTTAATAATAAGCGTAAATACGCCAACGCATTTTTAATTTCTAAGCGATCATAAAAACGCTGGCCGCCATAAATTCGATAAGGAATGCCTTGTCGAATTAATGATTCTTCTAAGGTACGCGACTGAGCGTTAGAGCGATAAAGAATCGCTATATCTTGACGAGCTCGGCCCGTTGCAGAAAACGTCTCTATTTGATCAGCGATATAGCGCGCTTCATCTTGTTCGTTAAACGCAGAGTAGAGAGAGATTTTATCGCCAAGCTCACCGTCTGTTCTTAACTCTTTACCCATACGACCCGTGTTATTTTCAATCACCGCATTCGCGGCAGCCAAAATTGTTGCCGTTGAACGGTAGTTTTGCTCAAGCTTAATNAGCTCTGCGCCAGGNTAATCGGTTTGAAAATTACGAATGTTCGCAATTTTCGCTCCTCGCCACCCGTAAATAGACTGATCATCATCACCAACCGCCATGACTGATACTTGATCACCTGCCAGCATACGAATCCAAGCGTATTGAATGTCGTTGGTATCCTGAAACTCGTCTACTAAAATGTTGCGGAAGCGGCTTTGATAGTGGGCTAATAAATCAGGGTTATGTAGCCATAACTCATGAGCGCGTAATAAAATCTCACCAAAATCGACCATGCCGCCTTGCTGGCAAGCTTGTTCATAGGCCTGATAGACTTGATGTTGAGTACGACTAAAGGGGTCCGCNGAAGGTACAACATGCGCAGCACGACGACCTTCATCTTTTTGGCCGTTGATATACCATTGCAGTTGCTTAGGCGGGAATTTCGTTTCATCCACACCTGTCGCTTTTAAGATACGTTTTACTAAACGTAATTGGTCGTCACTATCAAGAATCTGGAAGTTCTGCGGTAAGTTGGCTTCGCGCCAATGTTGTTTCAATAAGCGATGCGCAAGGCCATGAAAGGTTCCTACCCAAAGACCGTTAACCGGCACTTGAATCAGGTTTTCCAAACGAGCGCGCATTTCTTTCGCAGCTTTGTTGGTAAACGTCACAGCCATAATGGAAAACGGCGAAACATTCTCAACCTGTAAAAGCCAAGCAATACGATGCACTAGCACTCGGGTCTTGCCTGAACCTGCTCCGGCGAGAACCATTTGATGCTTACTATTAGCGGCAACGGCATTGCGTTGCGGATCATTTAAATGATCTAAAATACTTGATACGTCCATAACTCAGCAGTGTACCAGAATGTTGGCACAGCTCCAGAGCTGACTTAAAAAATACTGGTTATTTATACAGACTCGAATTTAGCAGAGCCCTGCTATACTGCCATCATCTATAAAATGGACAATACAGTGTCAAACTCAGCCAGTAACGGTCACGGAATCTTAACCAGCATAGAAAGCAGCCGCAGCAGTATGCGTAAGTCAGAAGTTAAAGTAGCTGATTATGTAATTGCTAATTCTGCATCAGTTATTCATATGCGCATTGTTGACCTCGCTCAGGAAGCTCTCGTGAGTGAACCTACGATTGTCCGATTCTGTCGCGCAATTCATTGCAATGGTTTTCAAGAATTCAAAGTTAAGCTCGCACAAGATCTTGCGGTTGCCAATAATATCGGCCAGTTTGCTATTGCTGAAGATGATTCCATTGAAGATATCTGCGAAAAAGTGGCAGATACAACAATCCAGCGCTTACATGAAGTTAAAGATCAGCTTATTCCTCAGCAGATAGCCGAGGCATCATCAGCTATCAGCAAGGCACGCCGTGTTGAGTTTTATGGTTTTGGTGCCTCAGCGGCTGTTGCGACCGATGCTTTGCATAAGTTCTTTCGCTTACAAATTGCAACGGCGACTTATAGCGACCCTCATATGCAGTCAATGTCGGCTGTGACACTNAGCGANCAAGATGTGGTTGTTGCCATTTCTCAAAGTGGTCGCACCAAGGATTTGCTTCATTCAATCAAATTAGCTCAGACATATTGCGCCACAGTGGTTTGTTTGGCGCCAGAAGGTACGCCGATCAGTTTAGCGGCGGATATCCCTATTTACATCAATATTGATGAAGATACAGATCAGTTCACCCCAATGACATCGCGCATTGCACACCTAATGGTGATAGATATGTTAGCTATTTCTGTTACTCAGCGCCGTGGCCCAGATTTTGTAGAGCATCTAAATGCCATTAAAGAGAGTATAAAGTCACTTAGATTAGACAACTAGCCTATTGCATTTAATGCAAATACTGTCATGATTTTGTAAACAATAAGAATAACAATCATAGCTGGAAGAATTTCGATTCAAATCTGACTATGAGTTTGCATGACCAAGGAGAAGGATTATGGCTAAGGTAGCTAAAAAAGCACTCAGCGCACATGAGAAATCTGTCGAACAAATTGTTTCTTTTGATAAAGAAGGCAATGTGGTTGTAAACAAAGAATCTTCAGCTTCGAATAAGTTAATGGCTAGACGTGCCATTGAAGCACACCTTGAACGCAAAACTTTAGAAAAAGACTTAGACGAATATTACTTCGAAGGTATTTAATCTTCTTTNATGTAATGATGNTTCGATAGGGCTAATTTTACTAAAGTAGCCCTTCAAATACATCATCAATAAAGCTTTCTACTGCAGCCGTATTATTGGTTACTTGTGCATACGTTCTTAATCCCATTAATTGAACTTGCAGGTAACGCGCTAATTTGACTGGGTTTTTACTTGCGCTAATTTCACCATTCTCAATGGCTTGCTGAAATAGCCTCGTGAAAGATGCTTCAACACCTTTCAAAATACTCATCGCATCCGCTAATAAATCTGGACTATCACTTTGAGTGAGTTCTGCGACCGTTTTCACGATCATACACATCCCACTGGGAACAGATTCTTTATCATGAATAACCGCACTGTGAATAAAACGCTTTAGTCCTTTAATCACCGTTTCTTCTTGCGCCATGCAGCTTGCAAGCTGTTCCCCTCCTTCTTCAGCATAACGATTCAGCGCTTCTTTAAACAAATTATCTTTACTGCCAAACGCGGCGTATATGCTGCCAGGGCGCATATCAACCACATCTTGTAGATTTCTCATCGATGTAGCGTGGTAGCCTTTTTCCCAATAAAGATTTTTTGCCTTNTCGATCACGTCATCGCGATCGAATTTTGCTTGTTTGCTCATATTCTTGCCTTTAACGCTATTCTTTTAACGCCAGCACTTTATCAATATCTTCAGCACAATGACGATTCTCAAGCTGCTCCCAAGGTTCTCCCCAGGTACGGTTAACGATACTTCCACGCTTAACCGCTGTACGTTCTGCTATTGCTTTCGCCCAGCGTTGAACATGCGTGTAGTCTTCTGTTTGTAAGAACTCTTTAGCATCATAAGCATTGCCCAATACGAGGTTGCCATACCAAGGCCAGGTCGCGATATCGGCAATACTGTACTCATCACCCGCAAGAAATTCATGCTTTGCTAGCTGTTTATCTAATACATCCAACTGACGCTTGGTTTCCATTGCGAATCGATTAATTGCGTATTCGAATTTTTCAGGAGCGTACGCATAAAAATGCCCGAAGCCTCCACCAAGATAGGGAGCAGAGCCATGCAGCCAGAATAACCAATTTAAAACTTGTGTGCGCTTTGCTCCCTGAGTAGGTAGAAAAGCATCAAATTTTTCAGCAAGATAAACTAAAATAGATGCCGATTCAAAGATTGAATCACCACCTTTATCTGATTGATCGATTAACGCAGGGATTTTCGAGTTTGGATTTATTTCAACAAAGCCCGATGAAAACTGATCGCCTTCAAGAATACTGATCATATGAGCATCGTACTCAGCATCCTTTCCCAAGGCTAATAGCTCTTCCAGCATGATAGTCACTTTTTGACCGTTAGGCGTGCCCATAGAATATAGCTGCAAAGCATGCTTACCCACAGGNAATGCTTTTTCATGAGTCGAGCCTGAGACTGGGCGGTTAGTGCTTCCCCATTTACCACCGCTTTCAGCATCATGCNTCCATACTTTTGGCGGAATGTATTGATTTTCCATGCTCTTAACTCCTGCGCTTTTTCGATCTAATTTTTCTATTCTGCTTAGTTTTTAGACCAAGCAAATGGTTGAAACATAGGGTCTACAGGTGTTTTAGCAACACGGTTAACATAATTGCTAATCACTTTTTGAGACAAGCCCAAAATGATTTCAAGAACCTGTTGTTGAGTGTAACCCGCATCAAAGAAAGCTTTCATTTCTTCATCGGAAACATCACCGCGATTACGTACCATACTTAGCGTAAAGTCATGAAGCGCTTGCAACTTTGCATTAGGCATTGCTTCGCTATTACGTAACGCCTCTGTCAAAGCAGAATCAACCGTCATTGAATNTGCAATCGCGGTATGTGCTGGAACGCAGTAATGGCATTCATGTTCAACNTTAATAGTCTGCCATACAACGGTTAACTCTTCTGCATTAAAAGAGCTATCTGCAAAAAGTCCATGCAGCTGTGTATAGGCTTTCAGAGTATTTGGCGACTCTGCGAGTACGCCATATAAGCCAGGTATAAAACCATTTTGCTTTTGAGCGCCTTCTAAGATGGCTTTGCTTTCTGCTGGAGCAGATTCAACGGTATGGATTTTAAAATTCGACATATGCAGTTCTCTCTATGTAATTATGTATTTAATTAGACGTAGTTATTTTCTAAANCTTCTTTTTACTGAATCAACTCTTGTAGTACTTGCTTGTANGTNCTNTGTGGNTGAGCNCCNGTNATNGCACTGGTNCGATTNAANACNACTGTNGGTACTCCNGAAATNCCTTGNTGNTGCCAGAATACNTCTTGANCAACCACTCGNNTGCGNCGNT
>PAOL01000008.1:6711-45693 GCA_002708475.1 Oleispira sp.
TCNTCCAAGGCNATTNNAGCGGNTTNNANATCAANNCCAATNGCTTNGAGCTTCNGCTAGCAATACTNCNCGATCAGATACNTCTTTTCGCTCAGTAAAGAAGGCTGTGAATAAGCGTTGTTTAAGTTGATGTTGCAAACCTAGTTCACGAGCAAAATCCAACAAAACATGTGCATCTCGAGTATTCACAATCTTCATGCCATCAAAATAATCAAACTCAAAATCATACTCAGCACCTAGCGTGGTTAAATCGTTTCGGGCTTTCATACTGTCTTCGCGACTAGATCCATACTTACGCATTACGTGCTCGCGAAGATCTTCACCCTGCTTTGGCATATCTGGATTCAGTTCAAAGGGTTGCCATTCAATTTCTATTCGGTCTTGTAAGCCAAGTTCATTAATCGCGGCTTCTAAACGCTTGTAGCCAACAATGCACCATGGGCACATAACATCCGATACGATATCAAGCTTGATCTTGTCGTTCATGGTTTAGCTCCTCGCCTTCACATCAACATGAATAATTTACCTTGGAGACACTATAAGACAACTTGAACGATCGATCAACAACTAAGTTGAACGAACGATCAAATATTTTAGACGGGCACAAAAAAGCCGAACAGAGACAAAAGCTTTTTTATCGGCTTCTATCTCTGCTCGGCTTCCGGTGCTAGCAACCTCATGCTGTTAACATGATTAAACCCAGCTTAACCTGCAGCCATGCTATTCAACCGTAACAGATTTCGCCAAGTTACGAGGTTGATCAACATCCGTACCTTTCAATACTGCCACGTGATACGACAGCAGTTGCAAAGGAATGATGTAAACAATCGGTTCTAAGCAGCTAGGTACTGTTGGTAGTGATAGCAAATGCTGATCATCTAAGTCATGGATATTTACGGATTCATCTGCGAAAACAAATAACTCACCACCACGGGCTTTCACTTCTTCTAAATTAGAAATAAGCTTTTCTAACAAGTCATTTTTCGGCGCAACGGTAACAATTGGCATGTCTTCGTCAACAAGTGCCAATGGCCCGTGCTTTAACTCACCCGCAGGGTAAGCTTCAGCGTGAATATAAGAAATTTCTTTTAGCTTTAAAGCACCTTCTTGAGCGATTGGGTACATTGGACCGCGCCCTAAGAACAAACTGTGATGCTTATCGGCAAACAGTTGACTGATCTTTTCGATCTTAGGATCTAGCTGCAATGCTTGCTCAACTAAATCTGGTAATTGGTGAAGTGCAGATACGATTTCAGTTTCTGCGGCTTCACTCAGACCATTGCGTTTCGCTAAAGCAACCGTCAACAATAACAAGGCCGTTAATTGAGTAGTGAAGGCTTTGGTCGATGCAACACCAATCTCAGGTCCTGCATTCGTCATTAAGCAAAGATCAGATTCACGAACCAAGGAAGATCCAGGTACGTTACAAACCGTCATACTTGCGAGTAAGCCTTTTTCTTTCGCCTTGCGCAGCGCAGCTAGCGTATCGGCTGTTTCTCCGGACTGCGAAATTGTAATCAATAAGGTGTTTTTAGCGATAACCGTCTGGCGATAGCGAAATTCGCTCGCCACTTCAACCTGGCAGGGGATATTCGCGTACTGCTCAATCCAATATTTCGCCACCATGCCCGAGTGATAGCTTGTGCCGCAGGCTATGATTTGAACGGCTTCAACTTTATCTAGCAACTGACCCGCATTAACACCAAACGCTTGATCTAATACTTTCGTATCTGAGATTCGGCCTTCTAAGCATTGTTTGATAACCGTTGGCTGCTCAAAGGTTTCTTTCAGCATGAAGTGCTTATATTCACCTTTACTCGCAGTACCAACTTTGTGATCAAAGACACTAATGTCACGCTCAACAGCCACATGCTCTTTATCTAAGATCGTCAGTTTTTTGCGCGTAATATGCGCCAAATCGCCTTCTTCAAGATAGATAAAGCGATCTGTTACTTGTAGTAGTGCTAATGGATCTGAACCAACGTAAAACTCACCCATCCCCACGCCAATCACTAGCGGAGAACCCTGACGAGCAACCCACATTTCTTCTTGATTGCCTTTTTGCATAATCGCTAAAGCAAAAGCACCATGAAGATGTGAAATGGCATTTTTTACCGCTTGGGCAAAATCATGCTGCTGTAATTCTCGATGAATTAGGTGAATAACGACTTCTGAATCGGTTTGAGAATTAAACACATAACCTTGTGCTTTTAGCTCTACTTTTAATTCTTGGTAGTTCTCAATAATGCCGTTATGCACCAAAACAACTTCATCAGAAGACATGTGAGGATGGGCATTATCCTCACTAGGCACACCATGGGTTGCCCAACGAGTATGAGCAATACCGATTGTGCCTTGTAAGCCTTCTTCACCATATTCTTTAGAGATCGCATTTTCTAGTTCGATCACCTTACCTAATGCGCGAGTACGTTGAATATCGCCGTTCGAACCTAAAATAGCTAATCCCGCGGAGTCATATCCACGGTATTCAAGGCGACGAAGGCCTTCTAATAAAATTTCGCTCACATTACGCTGTGCAATAGCACCAACAATTCCGCACATGATTATATATTCCGTTAATTCTATTTTGCTGTCGGTTCAGTTTTCACTGGGCGTTTCCAGCCGCTGATATTTCTTTGCTTACCACGTGCAACTGCAAGTTCTTCTGCAGCAACTTCTTTTGTTACCGTTGAGCCTGCTGCAACGGTTGCATTAGCACCAATTTTTACCGGAGCGACTAACGAAGAGTTGGAGCCAATAAAGGCATTCTCGCCCACTTCTGTTTTAAATTTATTCACACCATCGTAATTACAGGTAATAGTACCTGCACCGATGTTGGCATTTGCGCCGATTGTTGCGTCACCAATATAGGTTAGATGATTTACTTTTGCGCCTTCGCCGATTTGAGATTTTTTTACTTCGCAGAAATTACCGACTTTAGCGCCATCAGCCAAATCAGCACCTGGACGCAAACGTGCGTAAGGGCCAATCACACAAGATTGAGCAACGGTGGCATCTTCGATATGAGAAAAGGCTTCAACTTTAGTACCCGCAGCTAACGTTGAATTTTTGATAATACAGTTCGGGCCAATTTCTACACCGTCACCTAAAATAACGCTGCCTTCTAAAATCACATTCACATCGATAACAACATCATTGCCAACCGTTAAGCCAGCGTTCTCTGTCTTACCTAAACGGATATCTAAGCGTGCTGGATCTAATACAGTAACCCCATTCGCCATCAAAGCATTTACTCGCTGGGTTTGATACCAACGCTCTAGTTCTGCTTGCTGCTGACGATTATTCACGCCATAGGTCTCTTGTTCATTTTCTGGCTGAAGGGTTTCTACCGTTAAGCCATTAGCAACCGCCATCGCAATAATATCGGTTAAGTAATATTCGCCTTGGGCGTTATCATTACTAAGCGTTGGCAACCACTGATGAAGCTTTGCCGTTGGTACAGCTAAAATACCTGTATTCACTTCTTTGATTAGTAACTGCTCAGCATTGGCATCTTTATGTTCAACAATCTCAGTTACTTTATTATTAGCATCGCGAACAATTCGACCATAGCCTGTGCTGTCAGCCATATTGACCGTTAATAAGCCCAGCTGCTGTTCATTCGCCAGTTCGATTAATGCTTGCAGTGTTGCCGGCTGAGTTAATGGAACATCACCATATAAGATTAAAGTGGTGCCTTCAGCAGCAAGGCTATCCAGCGCCATCATTACTGCATGACCCGTGCCCTTTTGTTCGGCTTGCAACGCCCAGCTTAAGTTCTTTTCATTGCTAAATTCAGTTTTAACCTTCTCTGCACCATGGCCTATAACCACGTGCATTGCATCAGCATTAACCGCTTTAGCACTGTCTAATACGTGGGCTAGCATCGATTTTCCAGCAATAGGATGTAAAACTTTAGGTAATAAAGATTTCATGCGCGAGCCTTGACCGGCTGCGAGTACTACGACGTCGATAGTCATTATTATTATTTGCTTCCATGTAACGTAATGAAGACATTTGTTGCTGATTACATTTATAAAAGTACAACAATTGTCATATATTTTTGATAGCAAATGAGTTTATTGTGTTTCTATATATTTACAATGTTCTTTGTCACAAAAAAAATGACAATGATCTTTAATAANTGATATATCTACTTATTATAGGCTATTAGCAATATTTTTTGATTGAATCTTCGGGAATATAATGAATCTATCATCACTCAAATCTCTCGATCTCAGCGACAGAGAGATAGCTATCTATTTGGCTCTTTTAGAATTAGGCCCTGCATCTATTCGTGACTTGGCAACTAAATCAAATATCAATCGCGGCAGTGCTTACGAAACCTTAAAAGTACTGGTCAAGAAAGGAATTGTTAACTACCTACCAAAGGGGAAAAGGCGTATTTTCCAAGCTGAAGACCCTTCTCGATTAATCGCTTTAGCAGAGGAAAAACAGCAAGAATTAGAAGCTACTTTAAGCAATTTAAAAACCGAGATTATTCCTGCACTCCGTCATTTAAAACCAGAATTCGCTACCAGTAATGTACGCTTTTACGAAGGTGATGAGGGTGTTGAATACGTTCTAAAAGATATTCTTAACTCCACCGATAAAGGTGATAAGTCGTACTCAGTTATTTCTACGCAAGCTTTACGAGAGCATCTGTATAGGCCTTTTCCAACCTTTACCAAGCAGCGTATTGCCAAAGGTATTTTTGTCCGTGTGCTGGCCATTGGAGCTGGGGGGGATGAAGCTGATTTAGCAGAACGTAAATGGATGAAAGGGGAAGGAGATGCCTCTTATATCGCNATCTACCCACCTAAAGTNGCGATGATCAGCTTAACCAAGAACGATTTTCCAGTGGCTGTCGTAATTGATAGTGATGCAATATCAGGCACTCACCAAATGATGTTCGATACTCTATGGAGAGCTTTATAACTGACGACCAATCGATGACTAAATATAGCTGCCTGTGAAATTTCAACTATGCTGAATTCAAAGAGTAAGCGTTTCAATGAACCGCTTCTAAGAATACAGTTTGGGAGAGTAATATAGTGGCAGAACAAAAGTTTCGTTTAGTAACTCGCAGTGATTTCGATGGCCTGGTTTGTGCCGTGCTATTCAAAGATTTAGGGATGATCGACGACATTCTTTTTGTGCACCCTAAAGATATGCAAGATGGCATCATCGACATTGGTCCTAATGATATAACGACTAACCTACCTTATGTTGCAAGTTGTCACTTAAGCTTTGACCACCACGCATCAGAGCTTAAACGTCGTGAGGATAAAGGCGGAGATTCCGAAAATCATATTATTGATACTGAAGCGCCTTCTGCTGCCCGTGTTGTTTACGATTATTACGGTGGTGCTTCTCGCTTTCCAGATATTTCCATCGAAATGATGGAAGCTGTTGATAAAGCTGATTCTGCTCAATTTAGTCGTGATGAAATTCTTAACCCTACAGGCTGGGTACTGCTCAATTTCTTAATGGACTCTCGCACTGGGCTTGGTCGCTTTAGGGAATTCCGTGTTAGTAATTATCAACTGATGATGCAGTTAATTGATTATTGCCGTGATCATACAATCGAACAGATTCTTCAGCTGGATGACGTGAAAGAACGCGTTGAACTTTATAACGAACATCGCCAACAATTCGAAGATCAGCTTAAGCTCTGCACAACAGTTCATAACAACCTGGTTGTACTTGATTTAAGAGACGAAGATATTATTTATGCGGGTAATCGCTTTATGATTTATGCCCTCTTCCCTGAACAAAATATATCTATTCACGTTCTGTGGGGGCTGAAAAAGCAGAATACTGTTTTTGCCATCGGCGGATCAATTATCAACCGCAGCCATAAAACTCACATTGGCGAGCTTTGCTTAGAACATGACGGTGGTGGCCATAGAAATGCAGGGACTTGTCAGATTGAAAATGACAAGTACGAAGAAGTGCTCGATGTATTAATCAAACGCATTAACCAAGATGGTTAACCACTTCTCCTACATTGCTTGAATTACAGACATAAAAAAACCGAACCCCATTACTGGAGTTCGGTTTTTTTATGAAGCAAGAGCTCTAGTTAAACTAGATTACTTACCCAACTTTTTACGAATCTGCTGGATCGTACGCAGCTGAGCTGCGGCTTCTGCCAACTGAGTCATTGCACGAGAAGTATCAAAGTCTGAACTCTGATTCTCTAATGCTTGTTGAGCATGTTTCTGTGCTTCTAATGCAGCGGCCTCATCGAGGTCACCAGCGCGCACTGCGGTATCAGCCAAAACAGAAATACCGTTTGGCTGAACTTCTAAATAACCGCCTGAAACGTAGATCACTTCTTCTTCGCCATCTTGTTTGATGACGCGAATAGGACCCGGCTTCAACGCAGTAAGCAAAGGAGCGTGACCACGGATAATACCAAGGTCACCCATTTCACCGGCTGCTACTACCATTTGTACCAACCCAGAGAAAAGATTTTCCTCTGCGCTGACTATGTCACAATGGACAGATAACATGGTCATAGTATTCGCCTCTTTGATTACAGGTTCTTAGCCTTCTCAACGGCTTCATCGATACCGCCAACCATGTAGAACGCCTGTTCAGGCAGATCATCATAGTCACCGTTTAGAAGACCTTGGAAACCAGTGATGGTTTCTTTCAGAGAAACGTATTTACCAGGTGCGCCTGTGAAGATCTCTGCAACGTGGAAAGGTTGAGACAAGAAACGCTCAATCTTACGTGCACGGTTAACAGACTGCTTATCTTCGTCAGACAATTCGTCCATACCAAGAATAGCGATGATGTCTTTCAGCTCTTTATAACGCTGAAGAACACCCTGAACGCCACGAGCGATGTCGTAGTGTTCTTGTCCGATAACTAGAGGATCTAGCTGACGAGAAGTACTGTCTAATGGATCGATCGCTGGGTANATACCCTTAGATGCGATGTCACGAGAAAGTACAACTGTAGAATCCAAGTGAGCAAACGTTGTTGCTGGAGATGGATCCGTCAAGTCATCCGCTGGTACGTATACAGCTTGAACAGAAGTAATAGATCCGTTCTTAGTAGAAGTAATACGTTCCTGTAGAACACCCATCTCTTCAGCAAGAGTTGGCTGATAACCTACGGCAGAAGGCATACGACCTAATAGTGCAGATACTTCTGTTCCCGCCAATGTATAACGATAAATGTTATCTACGAAAAGTAGAACGTCTTTACCTTCATCACGGAATTTCTCAGCCATAGTCAAACCAGTCAAAGCAACACGTAAACGGTTACCAGGAGGCTCATTCATCTGACCATAAACCATTGCTACTTTAGACTTAACTTTATCGTCTAGGTTTACAACACCAGACTCAGCCATTTCGTAGTAGAAATCGTTACCTTCACGAGTACGCTCACCAACACCTGCGAATACAGACAAACCNGAGTGTGCCTTTGCAATGTTGTTAATAAGTTCCATCATGTTTACAGTTTTACCAACACCAGCACCACCGAAAAGACCTACTTTACCACCCTTAGCGAATGGGCAGATCAAATCGATTACTTTGATACCAGTTTCTAGCAAATCTGTAGAGTTTGCTTGCTCATCGAAAGATGGAGCGTCACGGTGGATAGAAGAAGCTTCTTTCGCACCAATTTCNCCACANTCATCGATTGGACGGCCAAGCACGTCCATAATACGACCCAAAGTTTCTACACCAACCGGTACAGAAATAGGAGCGCCAGTATTAGTTACCGTAAGACCACGTTTAAGGCCTTCAGTAGAACCCATCGCAATAGTACGAACGATTCCGTCACCCAGCTGCTGCTGAACTTCTAGAGTCGTTTCTGTACCATTTACAGTAAGGGCGTCATATACCTTCGGTACTTCGTTACGAGGGCATTCTACGTCGATAACGGCGCCAATGATCTGAACAATAGTTCCGCTCATATCCGTCTTCCTCTTAATTTTATAAGCCTACGTTGCTGAGCGTTATACCGCTGCAGCACCGCTGACGATTTCTGAAATTTCTTGGGTAATCGCTGCTTGACGTGCTTTGTTATAAAGCATGTTCAAGTCATCAATGATGTCACCAGCATTGTCGGTCGCATTTTTCATCGCCAACATACGAGCTGCTTGTTCACATGCATTGTTTTCAACAACACCTTGATACACTTGAGATTCTACGTAACGCAATAACAAACCATCTAAGATTTGCTGTGCATCTGGTTCGTAGATGTAATCCCAATGACCTTTCGTTTCAGAGTCTAGTTCTGCCCTAAGTGGTAATAACTGCTCCACTTTAGGTTCTTGTGTCATAGTGTTTACGAAACGGTTGCTTACTACGTAAAGACGATCGATATCACCTGAATCGAACGCATCTAACATGGACTTAACCGAACCGATAAGGCTAGCCAGTTCTGGTGCATCGCCTAAATGGCTTGTTGATGCTAGAACGTCGCCACCAAAGCTATTGAANAAAGTAACGGCTTTTGNNCCGACAGCACAGAAGCTAGCTTCTACGCCTTTTTCTTTCCAAGCTTTAACATCTTTTACGAGGTGTTTGAACGCATTATTGTTCAAGCCACCACAAAGGCCTCGGTCGGAAGACACCACGATATAGCCAACACGCTTAACTTCGCGGTCTTGCAAATAACGATGACGGTACTCAGAGTTCGCTTCAGCCAAGTGTCCAATAACAACACGGATACGATCCGCGTATGGACGACTTGCTGTCATACGAGCTTGAGCACGACGCATCTTACTTACAGCAACTTTTTCCATTGCTGAAGTAATCTTCTGTGTACTTTGTACACTCGTTATTTGCTCTTTAATCTCTTTGCCGACTGCCATAAAAGCTGCCTCATTAACGTTAAATTTAAAGCCGAACTTTTCAGTCCGGCTTCAGCTCACAAAATTACCAGGCTTGAGTAGATTTGAATTTCTCAACTAACTCTTTTAGACCAGCAGCAATATCTTTGCTGTAGTCGCCTTTAACATTGATTTGAGCCATTAATTCAGCGAATTCGCTGTTAGCGTAAGAAATCAATGCGGCTTCGAAATCACCAATTTTGTTTACTTCAACGTCGTCTAGGAAGCCTTCAGTAGCAGCAAAAATCGACAGACCCATTTCACCAGTAGACATAGGTGCATATTGCTTCTGCTTCATTAACTCTGTAACGCGCTGACCGAACTCTAATTGAGCACGAGTAGCATCGTCAAGGTCAGAAGCAAACTGAGCAAATGCTGCTAGTTCACGGTACTGAGCCAAAGCAAGACGAATACCACCGCCCAACTTCTTAATAATCTTTGTTTGCGCCGCACCACCAACACGAGAAACCGAAATACCTGCGTTCATTGCTGGACGAATACCGGCATTGAATAGGCTAGTTTCAAGGAAGATCTGACCATCAGTAATCGAAATTACGTTAGTCGGTACGAAAGCAGAAACGTCTCCGCCTTGAGTTTCGATAATAGGTAGAGCAGTTAAAGAACCAGTCTGACCTTTAACGCCACTCTCTCTCTCAACGTAGATTGGGTTAACACGACATGCGCGTTCCAATAGACGAGAGTGAAGATAGAAAACATCACCAGGGTATGCTTCACGACCAGGAGGACGTTTCAACAATAGGGAGATTTGACGATAAGCCCAAGCTTGCTTGGTTAAATCATCATATACGATCAAGGCGTCTTCGCCTTTATCTAGGAAGTACTCACCCATTGCACAACCAGCGTACGGTGCAAGATACAGCATAGATGCTGGATCAGACGCGCCTGCGGCTACAATAATGGTGTGNTCCATCGCGCCATGCTCTTCTAACTTACGAACAACGTTCGCGATAGAAGATTGCTTCTGGCCGATAGCAACATATACACATTTAACACCGGTGCCTTTCTGGTTAATAATGGCGTCGATAGCCATTGCAGATTTACCAGTCTGACGGTCNCCAATGATCAACTCGCGCTGACCACGACCAACAGGTACCATGGAATCTACAGATTTATAACCAGTTTCTAACGGCTGATCAACGCCTTGACGTGAAATTACACCAGGTGCAACACGTTCTACAGGAGCTTTAGTAGCCGTTTCAATAGGACCTTTACCGTCNATTGGGTTACCTAACGCGTCTACAACGCGGCCAAGCATAGCTTCGCCAGTAGGTACTTCCAAAATACGGCCGGTACATTTAGCGGTTTGGCCTTCAGCGATATTTTTATAATCGCCAAGAACTACTGCACCTACAGAGTCACGCTCTAGGTTAAGTGCAAGACCGTATTTACCGCCTTCAAATTCAATCATCTCACCGTACATTACGTCGGCAAGACCATGGATACGAACGATACCGTCGAATACTGAAACAACGGTGCCCTCATTCTGGGCTTGAGAAGTCACATCAAGGTTGTCGATGCGATTCTTAATGATTTCGCTGATCTCAGATGGATTCAGTTGCTGCATGCTCATCCCTCAACTAGGAGTTCATCGCTTCGGCTAGCTTAGCTAGCTTACCGCGAACAGAACCGTCGATGACTAAGTCTCCAGCACGAATAATAACGCCGCCAACCAATTCTTGGTCAACTTCGCCTGTTAAACGTACGTCGCACTGTAATTTNTTTTTCAGTGCTTGAGACAATGTTTCTTGTTGTGCGTCTGTTAGTTCAAAAGCAGAAGTTACAGTCACGTCAATCGCGTGTTCCTGTGCTGCTTTTAACTCTTCAAAGGCTTCAACAATTTGTGGTAACAAAGTTAGACGTTTATTTTCGCCTAAAATCATCAGGAAGTTTTTTCCTGACTGATTTAACTTGTCACCGCACAAGTCGGTTAATGCCGTAGCTTGTTGCTCAGCGGTTAGACCAGGATGTGTTAGTACCTTTTCCAACTCATCATCGGCTGCGAACTGAGCCGCAATCGATAACATGTCAGACCATTCTACTAGAGCATTCTGTTCTACTGCTTGGGCAAAAGCCGCTTTGGCATAAGGCCGCGCAAGAGTGGTTAATTCAGCCATGGCTTCCTCGCTTAAAGCTCGTTAGCCAACTGATCTAGCAATTCNTTATGAACTGACTGATCAACTGATTTCGCCAAGATTTTAGATGCACCAGCAACTGCAAGAGCAGAAACCTGTTGACGCAATCCTTCTTTAGCACGATTAACTTCTTGCTCAATTTCAGCTTGAGCTGCAGCTGCCAAACGCTCACCTTCTTCACGCGCAGCTTCTTTAGCTTCGTCGATGATTTGGTTAGCACGCTTGTTCGCTTGCTCAATAATTTCTGCTGCTGCTACTTTGCTTTCGCGTAGTTTTTCGCCTGCTTTTTGTTGAGCAAGTTCAAGATCACGTTCAGCGCGGTTTGCTGCGTCTAAACCATCTGCAATTTTCTTTGCACGTTCTGCCATTGCATTNGTTAGCGGAGGCCAAACAAACTTCATGCAGAAGGCTACAAAGACAGCAAAGGCGATGATCTGGCCGATCAAAGTCAAATTAATATTCACGCCTTAGTCCTCTAAATTCGTTGTCTTTAGTTGTACTAGTTACAATTAAGCAGCAACAACGAAGATAAGGTACATAGCAATACCAACACCGATCATTGGAACAGCATCAAGTAGACCAGCCATCAAGAAAGTTTTAGTCTGAAGCTCTGGACCTAACTCAGGTTGACGAGCAGTAGACTCAAGTAATTTGCCGCCTAAAAGTGCGAAGCCAATACCAGTACCAAGGGCACCAAGACCGATCATAAGCGCAGCTGCGATGTAAATCATTTCCATAGTAGTTTCCTATCTATTTTAGTTAAGGTTAAAGTTTAAATTAACAATTAAGTTAAAGGGTAAAAATCGTTCAGTTCAGCAGTATCGGCGACATAATATTATGCCGCCAATATTACTTAGTGATCTTCGTGAGCCATGCCTAGATATACGATGGTCAGCATCATGAAGATGAATGCTTGCAAAGTAATTACTAGAATATGGAATACTGCCCATGCCCACTGCAATACNCCAGCAAACATACCTAAGGCCATTCCAGTTGAGAACATTAATGCGATAAGAATGAAAATCATCTCGCCGGCATACATGTTACCGAACAAACGCAATGCTAAAGAAATTGGCTTAGCGATTAACGCTAGTACTTCTAGAGCAAAGTTTACTGGAATGAAAATAGCCTGTACTACTGGGTTTTTCATATTGAAAGGATGCAGAGTTAGTTCTGCCATAAACCCGCCAATGCCTTTTACTTTAATTCCGTAGAAAATCATTAAAGCAAAAACTGAAATAGCCAGACCAGCTGTGATGTTCGGATCTGTAGAAGGTACGATTTTCATAAATGCATGATGAGGATCGTTACCAGCCGCAGCCCAAGATAATTCAAATAACTTTGGAATGATGTCTACTGGAATCAAATCCATTAGGTTCATCATAAATACCCAAGTGAAGATCGTAAGTGCCAGCGGTGCAACAACTGGGTTATTACCGTGAAAAGTTTCTTTCACTGTATTGTCGATAAAATCAACAATCACTTCTACAAAGTTTTGCATACCTGTTGGTACGCCAGTTGTTGCTCTTTTAGCTGCAAGGCCAAAAATAGTCATCAACAATATTGCCAAGCCGACTGACCAGATTAGGGAATCGACATGAAATGCCCAAAACCCCATATCTACCGCTTCCTGTCCGCTACGTGCTAGCGTCCAAGTTGCTTCCGTCAATTCGTTCACTACATTACCGTCTGCATCAATACGCTCGTAACCTGCTGGTAACTCGCCNTATGTCAGATTGGTAAGGTGGTGCTTGATGTAACCAGTAGCATCAGTTGCCATCTTTCACTCTCAATCATAAGTTTAAAAAAATGTTAAAAAGCTCTGATCAATTCAATCGTTAGAATGAACTCATCAGAGCTTCGCAATTATTGCTGTCATCACATGACTAAACTGCACTGTGATGAACGCCCCAAACACTGCCCAGGGAACCAAGGGATCAACTAAAGAAAATATCACCGNAAAACAAACGACGGTGAGAATAAACTTCCCTGATTCTCCTTGATAAAACGATTGCACGACCTGATTTGCAGATCGAGCACCGCGGTATCTAAAAGAACGCCATATCAAATATGCATTTGGTATCGCGCTTGCTAACCCACCAAATAAGGCGGAATAGCTAGCTTCAAAGCTATGTATCAAAGCGAATAACGCTACAATAATGCTTAAGCCAAACTGCATCATAATGATGCGATAAACCGGAGGTCTAGTTATCGATGTCACTGAAGACCTCTCTTTCGCCTACAATTTTAGGCGCAAGGATTATATTGATTAGTGGGCTGCTCTTCAACCTAAAGTCGAGAATTGACCTTATTTAATTGTCTAGAAGTGTCCCTTAATACTTTTATAAGTAATCAGGCTTATTGGATATGCGCTAAAATTCCATCAAGTTCATCTAAGTTGCCATAATTAATAACCAACTTACCTTTACCTTTAGCGGAATGCTGAATAGCGACATTAGCACCCAATCGTTCACCTAACGTACGTTCTAAACGCTGAATGTCAGGATTGGGACGTGCTTTCTCTTTTNCCTTATCGCCGAATTTAGCTTCGTCTTGCACATTACGTACATAAGACTCAGTTTGTCGTACCGTCATGTCTTTAGCGACAACATGACGTGCGGCTTCACTTTGCTTTTGATCTTGTAATCCCAACAAAGCTTTTGCATGACCCATTTCGATATCACCACGCTCGAGCATGATTTTCACATCTTCATTAAGCTGCATTAATCGTAATAGGTTAGCCACTGTTGTTCGAGATTTACCTACAGCATCACCCACCTCTTGCTGGGTTAATTCAAATTCATGCTGTAGTCGATGAAGTGCTTGTGCTTCTTCCATCGAATTTAGATTTTCACGCTGGATGTTCTCAATCAGAGCCATTGCAATAGCAGCATCATCTGGAACATCACGAACAATAACNGGNACTGTATCAAGACCTGCTAACTGAGTCGCACGCCAGCGGCGCTCACCAGCAATAATTTCATAGCGATCGTCTTTGCCAACTAAAGGGCGTATCACGATTGGCTGCATNAACCCTTGGGCTTTAATAGAGGCCGCAAGTTCTTCTAATGCTTCTTGGTGCATGTCTTTGCGTGGCTGGTATTGACCTGGCTGAATAAACTCAACCGGCAGGTGTTTAATTCCACCTGTTGGTTGGTTGGATTCTATATTATCAGGCTGAATGCTTACTTCTTGCACTTCATTCGTGCTNGCTGCATCCATTGCAGATTTATTTTGCGCTAATGCATCACCCAGTAATGCATCGAGGCCACGACCTAGGCCACGTTTCTTTGACATGCTATGTTCCAATCATTTAGTGCTAACAGCAATTATGCTTTGCTAGTCGCTTTTGGGCTGGCTGTTTTGCCAGCTGTTTCATTTGAATTTACTTTTTTAGCCGCACTCTTTTTGCTATTGGTACGACGATTCATTTCGCCTGCCAATGCTAANTACGCAATTGCTCCACGAGAGTTTTTATCATAAGCCAATGCAGGCAAACCATAACTCGGGGCTTCAGCTAACCGCACATTTCTTGGGATAACAGTACTATAAACTTTATCACCAAAGTGTGTAATCAACTGAGTTGAAACATCAACCGTTAAGCTATTACGTGGATCGTACATNGTACGAAGAATGCCTTCGACTTCTAATTTAGGGTTTAAACCCGATTTGATTTTTTCAATCGTGCGCATTAAAGCCGATAAGCCTTCCAATGCATAATACTCACACTGCATNGGAATAAGCACNCCTTGTGCTGCAACCATTGCATTNACCGTCAGCATGCTTAACGACGGTGGACAATCAATTATAATATAATCGTAGTTAGCGCTTACTTTCTCTAAAGCTGAACGAAGGCGTGTCTCTCTATTAGGAAGATCCATCAATTCAACTTCAGCTGCCGTCAGATCAGCATTGGTTGGTAACACATCAAAGCCAGCTTCTTCAGCCTTAACAATCGCGCTTTCAATATCACAGCTGCCTGTTAAAACTTCATAAAGAGACTGTTCAAGTTCATGCTTATCAATACCGCAACCCATAGTTGCGTTACCTTGCGGATCAAGATCGACCATTAGGACTTTGCGCTTAGTAGCCGCAAGTGAAGCAGATAAGTTAACTGCAGTGGTGGTTTTACCCACACCACCTTTTTGATTGGCAACGACTAAAATCTTACTCATTTCGCTATCCTGCAGCCCAGAGAATCAGGGTTTAAAATTATTTTGGTTTAAAGGCTAATAGGTGACGTTCTGCGTCTACCCCAGGAACATTTAATTCATGGCTTTCAATTAGCTCATACTTATCTTCAACGGCGGCAAATTCTTCCGTTGGATAAATGCCTTTCATCGCTAAGAATATGCCATCTTTCGCTAATAAATGCGTGCACCAATACGTCATATCTGTAATTGAAGCAAAAGCACGAGATACGATCATATCGAAACCTTGCTCAGGTTGATAGGCTTCTACACGCTCATTAATAATNGTTACGTTATCTAACTTCAAGGCAAGCTTGGCCTGGAATAAGAAGCGTGTCTTTTTACCATTGCTATCCAGTAANGTGAATTTCTTTTCNGGATTCATAATGGCTAGCACGATGCCCGGCAAACCAGGGCCCGTTCCTACNTCAATAATGTTATCTACCGATTGAATATAAGAGTGGACGATTAAACTATCTAATAGATGAAGCGGAATCATTTGTGCAGGATCACGGATCGCAGATAAGTTATAAGCTTTATTCCATTTGATGAACAATTCGAGATATTGAACTAATAGTTCAAGTTGCTGATCGCTTAGTGAAACGCCCATTTGGGTAGCGCCAGTGGAAATTGCTGAAGAATAGTTAGCCATAATTTGCCGCGTTTAAATCTGTAGTTTTGATAATGCTGGGATTCTAACATAAAAGCTGAAAAGCACTTACCAACTAGGTTTATCCGAAGAATCTCGTATTAGCCGCTACGTCTTTAGTCACTACTGTATTAGCACCGATAATGGCATTCTCACCAATAGTTACACCGGGTAGAATTTTAGCGCCGCCACCAATCCAAACCCCATCTTCTATTCTCACAGGTTTGGCAATACAACCACCTGCTCGGCGAGCGAGCGCATCACGTGGGTGATCTACAGTGTATATGTGTACTCCAGGACCCAACATAACATCATCACCAATNGTAATAGCTGCACTATCGAGCATCACACAATTGAAGTTGGCGTAGAAATTCTCGCCTAAAGAAATCTGGCTACCGTAATCACACTGAAATCCTGGTTCAATTACCGCTGTGGACAACTTATCAAATAGACGGCTGATATGTTTGAAATTACCTTTGCTCGGGTGAGCGTTGTATTTGCCGCAGGCTAGGCGGGCTTTTTCACGCAATAATCTCAATTCGAGATCAAGGCTATTGAAGGCTTGGCCTGAGCGCATTTTCATACGCTCAGATAGCTCTGCAGGCTCAATCAACACTTTTTAAGCACTCTTACGTGCTAATTTTAGCTTTTTCATATGTACTAAAATTTGGCTAATCGCTGCTGGTGTTACCCCTTGAATACGTGAAGCGCTACCCAAGGTTTCTGGTTTTTGAGTATCCAACTTCTGAATCACTTCATTAGAAAGACCACCTATTACAGTGTAATCAAAGTTTTCAGGTAAAGGCGTTTCTTCATAACGGCGCATCTGTTCTATTTCATCTTTCTGACGAGATATATAACCGTCATACTTAGCTTGAATTTCCACTTGCTCAGCAACTCTAGGGTCGGATACTTCTTCGCCTTTCAGTCCTGCAATATCTGCATAGTTCAAACCAGGGCGCTTCAATAAATCTTTTAAATTATATTCACGGCTTAATGGGCTTTCGATCATCGCATTTACCGCATCGCCTTCTGGCGTATTCGGCTGCACCCAAGTCGTGGCTAAACGCTGATTTTCTTTTTCAATGGATTCTTTCTTTTCACAGAAAGCCGCCCAACGTTCATCACCAACTAGACCGATATTACGGCCAATTTCGGTTAGACGTAGATCGGCGTTATCTTCACGAAGAATCAAACGATATTCTGCACGGCTAGTAAACATGCGGTACGGTTCTTTGGTTCCCATTGTAATCAAGTCATCGACCAAAACACCGATGTANGCTTCATCACGACGAGGAGTCCAAGCTTCTTTTTCAAATGCACGTAACGCTGCNTTTGCTCCGGCTAAAAGGCCTTGCGCACCAGCTTCTTCATAACCNGTTGTTCCGTTAATCTGACCTGCGAAATATAGATTAGGAACAAACTTAGTTTCTAAACTGTGCTTTAAGTCTTGTGGATTGAAATAATCGTATTCNATCGCATAGCCTGGACGTGTAATGTGGGCTTTTTCAAANCCAACCATGCTATGAATNAGATCTAACTGAACATCAAACGGCAAGCTGGTAGAGATACCATTTGGGTATAATTCGTGCGTGCGCAACCCTTCTGGTTCAACAAAAATCTGATGGCTGTTTTTATCAGCAAAACGCATCACCTTATCTTCAATCGATGGGCAGTAGCGTGGGCCAATACCTTCAATCACTCCAGAATACATCGGCGAACGATCTAAGTTAGCGCGAATAATATCGTGAGTACGCTCNTTGGTATGTGTGATATAGCAATTCACTTGNTCAGGGTGTTCGTTAACATTGCCCATAAAAGACATAACGGGTAACGGCAAATCACCTGGCTGAACCTGCATCACTGAAAAATCAACACTGCGTGCATCGATTCGTGCTGGAGTACCCGTTTTTAAACGACCGACATTGAAAGGCATTTCACGTAAGCGACTAGCCAATGCAATAGAAGGTGGATCGCCTGCACGTCCTCCTTTATGGTTTTCTAATCCAATGTGGATTGTTCCACCCAAGAAGGTACCGGCCGTTAATACAACAGTGGTCGCATGAATGCGCATATTGGTATTAGTAACAACGCCTGCTGCTTTTTCACCCTGCATGATCAAATCATCGCAAGATGCTTGGAAAATATCGAGATTGTCTTGGTTTTCAACAATATCGCGAATAGCGCCGCGATATAACTGACGATCAGCTTGTGCACGAGTTGCACGTACTGCTGGGCCTTTACGTGCATTTAAAGTACGAAATTGAATACCGCCCTTATCTGTAGCACGCGCCATAGCACCATCTAAAGCATCAATCTCTTTTACTAAATGACTTTTACCAATCCCACCAATAGCAGGGTTGCAAGACATAACGCCAATGGTATCGGTATTGTGGGTAAGTAGNAGCGTTTTTGCCCCCATACGCGCAGACGCAAGAGCAGCCTCTGTTCCCGCATGACCACCACCAACAACAATTACATCATAACGAACCGGATAATCCACAAGTACAACCTCAAACAGGCTCAATCGAGCACAAAACTAATTTCATACTGATTGCAGCATAGGTTGCAGGTATGAAATCTTAAAATGGCGCGCATTATACCTGAATTGACGCCTAAAGGCAGTGGATAGAAATATGATATGGTTAAAATTTGTCCAGATATTTTATTATATTATTCACATTCATTTTTCAGCATGTGTTTAAACTTATTAAAAGGTCAGTATAAATCCTCTAATCACTTATATATCAAGGGATNAGAGAAGGTATAAAACTGTGGATAGATGTGGATAATATTAAAAACTTAGACTTATACAGTAATTTACTAATACCTAATACCGAGAAGTATTCAAAGTTATNACAGCTAATCAACAGAGTTATGCACAGCTTGATAATTAAACCGCTTCTTCTTCCGTATCAGTCTCTTCCTCATCATCTTCTTCGGTGTCTGTTTCAGTATCCGTATCGATAACTGTATCAACAGCTGACGCTGCAAATGTCATAAACAGTAATTGACTGCCCATCTTGCTATAGAGCTCTAATTCGCCATCACCATTAATTGCCGCAAACCCTACTGAGTCTCCATTAAAATCATCACAGTTGCGTCGATTCATNGTTAAAGAAACTAATGAGTTAGCAGANTTAATAATATTAATCTGTCCTTCAAATGAACAATCTTTATCTGTTCCATTATTAACCCCCAAAAAACGACCGCGACTTGTTATATTTAATACCAAATCAGTAGTCGTCCATTCGCCTGTTAATGATGTTAAAGAAGAATTACTACTGAAGGTGCCATCATTGATTAGCTCTAAGGAGCCATATTCGCGAGTACTTGTTTCATAATCAGCAACTACCAATGTGGACGTCGCTAATAAACCATTAATTGTGTAACTGGTTGCTGTTCTATCTGAAACAAACTCAAAATTCGTCGTATCTTCATAAGAGAATGGATAAGAACTAAGAGAAAAATCGACTTCCTCGTCTGATGGAAAGATAACAGTTCCAAATAGCACTTTATCTTCATCTAAACCATAAACATTGCCGTTATAGATTAATAGCCGCAGCGTTTCCGTTTGTTCAAAACCTCCATCCCAGAACCCATTAAGTACTGAAATGTCAATATCATCGTCATCGTCTTCTTCAGGGAGACAACCAGTTGTTAAAACCATTAAAGATAGTAGAGACAATACTTTCAGAGAATTACGATAAGAAAAAATCAAGGACACAGCCAACCTCACAAGTTACATCTAATAAATTACATCACGTTGATATAACTATAGATGTCGGCTGATATTTTGCGGTCTTTAACTATTTACCAATACAGAAACTACCGAAGATATTGCCAAGTAAATCATCGGCTGTAAATTCACCGGTGATTTCACCTAAAGACTGTTGAGCAGCTCTAAGGTCTTCAGCCAATAATTCACCGGCCATTGCGCCTAAAAGCTGGTCTTCGCCTGCCTGGATGGCATCTTTAGCTTTTTCTAGGGCTTCGATATGACGACGGCGCGCTAAGAAACCACCTTCATTAGTTGAATTGAATCCCATGACTTCTTTTAAGTGTTCACGTAATGCGTTAATGCCTAAATTCTGTTTGGCAGAAATCGATAACGTTGGGAAATCCGCTTCTTCATGCAGACCTAATTTGGCTGAAACATGATCATCGGCTAATAAATCAGCTTTATTACGAATAACTGTAATACGGCCGCTTTCAATCAATTTTTCTGTTTCTTCTTTCAAGCCTTGTTCATCATAAAGTGCATGTAATAGCGCTTTCGGATCGGTTTTTTGACCATCAGTTTCAAGAGAGCTATCAATCATCAATAAGATGCGATCAGCTTGGGAAATCTCTGCCCACGCACGTTGAATACCAATACGTTCCACTTCATCAAGCGCATCACGTAAACCCGCGGTATCAATGATATGTAATGGCATACCATCAATGTGAATATGTTCTTTTAAAACATCACGAGTCGTACCTGCAATATCAGTCACAATGGCCTTATCTTGACCCGCTAATGCATTAAGAAGTGAGGACTTACCAGCGTTGGGGCGCCCTGCAATCACGACATTCATACCTTCGCGTAAGATTGCACCTTGATTAGCTTCAGCTAATACCTCTGCAACAGCACTTTTAACATCTTGCAGCATCGCTGAGACTTTACCGTCGCTTAGAAAATCAATTTCTTCTTCTGGAAAATCAATCGAAGCTTCAACAAAAGTACGCAAATGAATAAGTTGATCAACCAAGCCATGTACTTTATCAGAGAAAACACCCTGCAAAGAGCGTAATGCACAGCGTGCTGCTTGTGCGGAAGATGAGTCAATTAAATCGGCAATAGCTTCTGCTTGCGCAAGGTCGAGTTTGTCGTTTAAGAATGCACGCTCGGAAAATTCACCCGGCCTTGCAATACGAGCACCCAGCTCTACACAGCGCTGTAAGATAAAATCGAGAACAACTGGGCCACCATGTCCTTGCAACTCTAAAACGTCTTCACCGGTAAATGAATGTGGGTTAGGAAAGAAAATACCTAAGCCTTCATCCAATTCATTACCATCCGCATCTTTAAAAGCACCATAATGCGCATGACGAGGCTTAGGCAATAAACCCAGTACCGCGAGAGCAATTTCTTGTGCTTTATCTCCAGATACTCTCACAATACCTACACCGCCTCGGCCAGGAGCCGTTGCAACAGCGGCAATAGTATCTTGGTGTACTGACTCGGATATCGACATTAAAATTTCCTAAAATTATGAAGGAGCCAGATTTATTACGGGGTAATTATGGAGCAAATATCTAAAACATGGATGTTTTAGTTAAGGCTACAGGGATGTATTCACGCCGTTTTGTGGAATAAATACTCCGTAATCAATCGATTTTAAAAAATATGCTGGCTATTACTTTATGAGCATTATTTTATCCACAAAAAAGGCCGCTGTCTTTCAACAGCGGCCTTTTAATCGCACAAGCTAACTAAAGAGTTTAATAATCTTCTTAAGTTACTAAAATAGTTACTAGCTTAGCTATCAGCGTTCTCGATTTGCTTAGTGATTACATATTGCTGAGTAATCGATAGCAAGTTGTTCACTACCCAATAAAGCACAAGGCCTGATGGGAAGAACAAGAAGAATACCGTAAAGATAACAGGCATCAATTTCATAACACGTGCTTGAACCGGATCTGGAGGAGTCGGGTTCGACTGCATTTGAACAAACATACTCGCACCCATCAATAATGGTAATACGAAGTAAGGGTCAATCGCAGACAAGTCGTTTATCCATAAGAAGAACGGTGCTTGACGTAACTCAACACTTTCAGCAAGTACCCAATACAAAGCAATAAATACAGGCATTTGTACAAGAATAGGTAAACAACCACCAAGAGGATTAATCTTCTCTTTCTTATACAAGGCCATCATTTCTTGGCCTAACTTCTCTTTATTATCAGCATGTTGTTCACGAATAGCCGTAAGTTTAGGAGCAACTTTACGCATATTCGCCATCGAACGATAGCTTGTTGCAGACAGTTTAAAGAAAGCTAACTTAATCAAAACTGTTAATAGGATAATCGCTACACCCCAGTTGCCAACACCACCACCTAGGTCGATTTCTACCATACCTAAAAAGTTAATGTAGCCTGATTCAATAAAGTTCATTACTGCAAATAATGGCTGAGCAATCCACCATAACCAACCATAATCAACCGTTAAATCTAAGTTTTCAGCAACATCTGCTAATACATATTGAGATTTTGGACCAACATAAAGCTGAGCACCAATTGTACCCATCTCACCAGCTTCAACTTGCAGAGGTGTTTTACCATCATGGAAACCAACAATGTACTCGCCTTGCTTATTAGGCTTAGCGTAAACAGAGTGTGTTGTTTCTGGGTTAGCAACCCAGGCTGATACAAAGTAATGTTGCAACATAGCAACCCAACCGCCATCAACCGTTTCAGCTAAACGCTTATCATCAATGTCATCAAAACTAACTTTCTCATACTTAGATAAGTTAGTCGTAATAGCAGGTCCTAAATAAGCCTGCATACCCATTGAACTGCCCTGCTGAGGATCTTCGCTGCGATCACGCTTCAACTGAGCAAAGAATACACCACGCCACTGGCTATCAGAGCCGTTAGCAACATGGTATTTCACATCAATCAGATAGTTATTACGCTGGAAGGTAAATACTTTCTTCACTTCTACGTTATCTAATTGAGTAGTCAATTCTACTGTTAAGGTGTCAGCCGAATCACTTAACTGATAGTTAACATCAGACGCTGAATACGCTTGAGTTTTTTCCCATTGCTTACCTTTTGCATCCAACAAGCCACTTTGTGCAACATAAACACGACGAGCATTGTTTTCCATCAAAACAAAAGGAATATCTTTGTCTTTAATATCAGCTGGGTAAGCGGGTAAAGACACTTCAACAATTTCCCCACCAAGTGGATTGATCGTTACGTTTAATACGTCGGTCTTAACCTGAATAAATTGTGTACTTGCCGACGCCTCAATAACAGGCTCTAAAGCAGCAGGAACAATATTAGGAATGTCGCTATCTATGTCACTGGTTTGGCCAGCAGCAATAATATCGCTCGTAGCAGGTGAGTCACCTACTTCAATTACAGAATTTTGTGCAATTGGAGCATTAGCAACCGTGTCCTGACCATAATCGTCATTCCACGCAAGAATTAAAAAATAAGTTGAAATAGCCAAGCCAAATATTATGGCAAAACGGCGGATATCCATGATTAAGGCTTCCGTCTACAGCATGAGTGGGAAGGGTTAAGTTCAGGTACAGGGTCTACACCATGACTTGCCCAAGGATGGCAACGCAAAATGCGTTTCATGGCCAGTTTTCCACCAGTCCAAGCACCATATCGTACAATAGCTTCGTGCGCATACGCAGAGCATGTAGGATAATAACGGCATCGGCTAGGAAATAAAGGACTGATTGCGTAACGGTAGAAATTAACCAACAATAAAAATAACTTAGCAACAAAAGACAGAGCTTTTGGCTTAGCGTTTTCTTGTTTTATTGGATCGTTTACCATTAGATTGCCTCAGCTTGAACCAGAGACTATCAATCATTTCACGTATTTTAGCGTTTTCAAGATCAGAGATCCCTGGACGCGCTAAAATAACAAAATCATTGTTAGCCAACTGATGCTGATTCAGGCGGAAAGACTCACGAATAATACGTTTTACACGATTTCTCTGAACAGCATGTTTAACATGCTTCTTAGCTATGACGAAGCCTAAGCGAGAATCGCCGCTTTTACTCGGAGTAGCCAGAACCAACAAATATCGATTACTGGCCTTAAACTCAGTGTTATTAAATACTTGGGAGAAATCCCCAGGGCTCAATAAGCGAACAGATCTAGGGAACTCAAAAGTATTCATACACGGACTAAAGCGATATTAAGCTGATAAGCTTGAACGGCCCTTAGCACGACGTGCAGATAAAATCTGACGACCGCTTTTTGTAGCCATACGAGCACGGAAACCGTGGTTGCGCTTACGCTTTAATACGCTTGGTTGAAAAGTACGTTTCATAGCAATTACTCATCTAATTCACACAAGGTGTAAATTTAGGGTTTAAAAATTAGGGACGAGATTGTATTGAAATATTAGCTTGGGTGCAATGGGCAATCTGTATTTATTTTAATCATAACTTTCAAAGAATTAATTTAATGAATAACTTCTTTTTAAGATTTATAAATTAAAGGTTATGTTTTTATGTATGTATATAAGGTTTTATTTATTCTTATTACTAATATTATAGTGACAAATATCTGTTGATAACCCTATAAAGCCCTTTTAAAACAATAGGTTACACTATTTAAAACTCATGTTTAAAATGCGTTTAACCTGCGCATTAGTGGGCTAACAATCGGTGTATAACTTGCTACTTTTACACAGGGGTGATTTTGGTATGTTGTTTATTCACAATCCATTTTTGAGTTTAACTTGGTTATCCACATAAATATTCTACCTTTTAATCAGTGTTCTAGAGGTTATTTGTGGATAACTTTGTTGTTTTCAGGTTAGAATGGTCTGCTATTTATATTGATTTATTATATTTAAGGGATGTTGTTAGGTGGCTGAGGCGCTCTGGAAACGCTGTTTGGATTATTTGCAGGATGAACTGCCTTCACAGCAATACAATACATGGATTCGTCCTTTAGTTATCGAATCTAACGGTGACGGCATATTATTGCGTGCACCAAATCGCTTTGTTAAAGATTGGGTTAAAGATAAGTATCTTCATCGTATTCTTGAAATAGTGTGTGAAATCAATGATGGTCATTTACTTGAAGTTGAAATAACCATTGGAGGGGCTAAAGCAAAGTCAGCACCTACTTCTATGCCTAAGTTGCCGACAAAGAAGCCTACTCCTACAAAGCCTATTAATAATAAAAAGCCATCCTTTGTTATGGATGAGCCTGAAGAAGATACTAATGCACCTATGCAAGGTTCCTTAGATATCGAACAAGCAACTATTCCTGTATTGAAAACTGGCAAACCTGAAAATAATTCAGGATTTGGGTCATCTAATTCTCCGAAGCCCGCCGGTAGACGCGAAGTTCAGGTTGAAGGTGGTATTCAGCATCAAAGTTTTCTAAATAAAACGTTTACCTTTGATACCTTTGTAGAAGGTAAATCGAATCAATTAGCACACGCAGCTGCACAGCAAGTTGCAGAAAATGCAGGCGGCTCATACAACCCACTATTTATATATGGTGGTGTTGGTTTAGGTAAAACCCACTTAATGCATGCAGTGGGTAACCATTTACAGCAAAAAGATAGTAATGCTCAGGTTTTATACGTTCATTCAGAGCGTTTTGTGCAAGATATGGTGAAAGCGTTACAATTGAACGCTATTAACGAATTTAAACGTTTTTATCGCAGTTTAGATGCACTCTTAATCGATGATATTCAGTTTTTTGCGGGTAAAGAGCGTTCACAAGAAGAGTTCTTCCATACTTTTAATGCTTTATTAGAAGGTGGCCAGCAGATGATTTTGACCTGCGATCGCTATCCTCGTGAAATTAATGGTTTAGAAGAACGTTTGAAGAGTCGCTTTGGTTGGGGTCTAACAGTTGCTGTTGAACCACCTGAGTTAGAAACACGTGTTGCGATTCTATTAAAGAAGGCAGCTCAAGCGAATGTGCACCTGCCAGATGACGCGGCTTTCTTTATTGCTCAAAAGATTCGATCTAACGTTCGTGAGCTTGAAGGTGCATTGAAGCGAGTAATTGCTAACTCGCACTTTACAGGCAGTGAAATTACTCTACCTTTTATTAAAGAATCTTTAAAAGATTTGCTGGCCTTGCAAGACAGACAGGTTAGTATTGATAATATTCAGAGAACTGTTGCAGAATACTATAAACTAAAGCTATCAGATTTATTATCAAAGCGTCGAACTCGTTCTATTGCGAGGCCCCGACAGGTAGCGATGGCTTTAAGTAAAGAATTAACTAACCATAGCTTGCCAGAAATTGGTGAAGCTTTTGGTGGACGTGACCATACGACTGTTTTACATGGTTGTCGTAAGGTAAAAGAATTACAAGAAACAATGGCGGACATTAGGGAAGATTATAAAAACCTAATGCGCTCACTAACAACCTAGATGGGTAAAGTGGAGAAACATGAAGTTCGTAATTTCTAGGGAAGCACTACTGCGCCCATTACAGCTTGTTGCTGGTGTTGTTGAAAAACGCCAAACCTTGCCAGTACTTTCTAACGTCTTATTAGATGTTAAAAGTCAGCAATTATCATTAACTGGTACCGACCTTGAGGTTGAACTGGTTGCCCGTGTTGCTTTGGAAGAAGTTACTGCGGAAGGTGAGATTACTGTTCCTGGTAAAAAGTTAATGGACATTGTACGTTCATTACCTGATGGTTCTATGATTGAATTTGAACAGGATGAGCAACGTATTAATGTACGTTCGGGTCGTTCTCGTTTTACTTTATCAAGTTTACCAGCAACCGAATTTCCAAATATCGAAGACATTGAAGGTGAGCAGCCTTTTACTGTTGAACAAGCCAAGTTGCGTCGAGTTATCGATCGTGTTGCTTTTGCTATGGCTCAGCAAGATGTTCGTTATTACTTAAACGGAATGTTATTAGAAGTGAATGCTTCTTCGTTACGTTCTGTTGCAACCGATGGACACCGTTTGGCTACTTGTATTGTTGAAGCGAGTGGTCCTGAAACGCAGCTACAGCTGATTGTTCCACGAAAAGGTATCTTAGAGCTGAGTAAGCTGCTAACAGAGCCTGAAGACAGTGTTACTCTTTTCTTAAGTCCAAACCACATTCGTGCTGAAACGGGTGACTTTACTTTTACTTCTAAACTAGTAGATGGCAAGTTCCCTGATTATGGTCGCGTAATTCCGAAAAACGGTAATAAGGTTATTTTGGCTGATCGCCAAGAACTTCGTCATGTATTTCAGCGTACTGCGATTCTTTCTAACGAAAAATACCGTGGTGTTCGTGTTCTGCTCAATTCAGGTAATTTGCAAGTATTTGCAAATAACCCAGAACAAGAAGAAGCGGAAGAATCTATTGCAGTAGATTATGAAGGTGAAAGCTTAGAAGTAGGCTTTAACGTAAGTTACTTACAAGACGTTTTAGGTGTGATTGATAGTGACCAAGCTAAGATCACTCTTTCTGATGCGAACAGCAGTGCGTTATTAGAAGAGCCAGAAAATAGCGATGCGTTATACGTCGTTATGCCAATGCGTTTATAGGTTTAGTTACCTTTTTCATATAGCAACGCTTCTATGCCTATAAAACGCTTGCAAATCAGTGGTGTGCGAAACCTGCAGCCACTGTCCTTAACCCCCGCTCTGGGGGTTAATTTTATCTACGGTGAAAATGGAAGTGGCAAAAGCAGTTTGCTTGAAGCCTTATACATACTCGCCAGTGGAAAATCATTTCGACATCACTTATTAAAACCTGTTATCCAACATGATATGGATGAGTGCGTTTTATTTTCTGAAATTGAAGACAGTCGTTTAGGCTCAGCTCGTTTGGGTGTTCAACGAGGTCGAAATGGCGATAAAGCATTACGACTGAATGGTGAAGCTCTTCACTCCCAAGCAGAAGCCTCCTCTTGGCTACCTGTCCAAATTATCGAACCTAATACATTTAAGCTGCTTTCAGGATCTCCACAAGAGCGTCGCCAATTCATTGATTGGGGTGTGTTCCACGTGGAACATTCTTTTTTAGATCAATGGCGTGAATTTAAGAAACTGTTACAGCAGCGCAATGCGGTATTAAAGAAACAAGAGCCTGATTGGTTGGATGTTTGGGATAAAGGATTCGTAAAAGCGGCTAACGCAGTGAATGAGTCAAGAAAGGCCTATATAGAGCGATTAGTCCCTGTATTTCAGCATACTTTAAGTCGATTAGATGCTAATCTAGACGTTCAACTTTCCTTTTACCCTGGATGGGAAAGGAAGTCAGATTTGATCGATATTTTGCATAAGCAACGTGAGCGAGATTTACAGATTGGTCATACTCAATCTGGCCCACAACGCGCTGAATTGCGAATAAAGGTCGATGGTATGAATGCCGCTGACATCTTGTCACGAGGGCAGCAAAAAGCTGTTGTAGCAGCTTTGAAGCTTTCTCAGGGTGTGTTATTCCAGCAAGAGACAGAACGGAGTACAATCTACCTAGTAGATGATCTAGCTTCAGAATTAGATGAAAAGCATCGTTTTGCTTTATGTCAGCTGCTAGAAGATTTAAAATGTCAGGTGTTTATAACCAGCATTGAGCACAACAGTATTAGTGATCAATGGAAGCCTGAAGGATGTAAAATGTTCCACGTGGAACAAGGTTATGTCAGCGATAAAACGCCGACAGTTTAGTAAATTTACATAGTAGGTTTGAATATCAGATAAAAGTATAAAAGATCTGGTTTTCATAATAAAAACATAATTAATAGTAAGCATCCAATAAGCAGACTTATTGAATGTTTATTAGCAAAATAATAAATTTTTGAAAATAGACAAGGTTTCAGATTCATTATTGAGTAGTTGTGTAGCAAATATGAGAGGCAGGGATTGCCGAACTTAAGGCTACATGGATGTATTAACGCCGTTTTGCGGAATAACCTACCCGATCATTAATCGATTATAAAACCAAAATGTTTCAGTAATATTAGAAAAACGAATTCGAATTTTTACGCGATCTGGTGCGACGGCACCGAATGCGAGTTATCTCATTAGGGGACACAATATGAGTGAAGAACAAGCTTACGACTCATCGAGTATTAAGGTCTTAAAAGGCCTTGATGCTGTACGTAAACGCCCAGGAATGTACATTGGCGATACAGATGATGGAACTGGCTTACACCACATGGTATTCGAAGTAGTCGATAACTCAATCGATGAAGCCTTAGCGGGCCACTGCGATACTATTGATGTTGTGATTCACCTAGATAATTCGATCTCGGTATCTGATAACGGTCGTGGTATTCCTACTGAATTGCACGAAGAAGAAGGTGTATCGGCAGCAGAAGTAATCATGACAGTACTGCACGCCGGTGGTAAATTCGATGATAACTCGTATAAAGTATCAGGCGGACTTCACGGTGTAGGTATTTCTGTAGTAAATGCCCTATCCGAAAAGGTTAAATTAACCATTCGTCGTGAAGGTAAAATCTACGAGCAAGAATACACTCATGGTGTTCCAGACTACCCTCTTAAAGAAGTTGGAGTATCTGAGACAAGTGGAACCATGGTGACATTCAAACCGAGTAAAGAAACTTTTACTCAAACAGAATATCATTATGACCAATTAGCTAAACGTTTACGCGAGCTGTCTTTCTTGAATTCAGGTGTGAAAATTCACCTGAAAGACGATCGTAGCGATCGAGAAGATATTTTTGCATTTGAAGGTGGTTTATCGTCTTTCGTAGATTATCTTAATACCAATAAAACCACCGTAAACGACATGTTCCACTTCAATATTATGCATGAAGGAACTGGCGTAGGCGTTGAAGTGGCGATGCAGTGGAACGATACGTATCAAGAAAACGTATTCTGCTATACCAATAACATCCCTCAGCGCGATGGCGGAACCCACATGGCGGGTTTCAGAGGTGCATTAACACGTACTCTAAATAGCTATATCGAATCTGAAGGCATGGGTAAAAAAGAGAAAGTAAGTGCTACAGGTGATGATGCCCGTGAAGGCCTAACTGCAATTATCTCAGTTAAAGTACCTGATCCTAAATTCAGCTCGCAAACCAAAGATAAGCTAGTATCTTCAGAAGTTAAGACCGCTGTTGAGCAAGAAATGGCTGCGAAATTTTCTGAATACTTATTAGAACAACCTCAGCAAGCTAAGAACCTTGTAAGTAAAATGCTAGATGCGGCACGTGCGCGTGAAGCAGCCCGTAAGGCTCGTGAGATGACTCGTCGTAAAGGCGCGTTAGATATTGCAGGTTTGCCAGGTAAGCTAGCTGATTGCCAAGAGAAAGACCCTGCTCTTTCCGAAATATACTTAGTGGAAGGGGACTCGGCTGGCGGTAGCGCCAAACAAGGCCGAGACCGCCGTACACAAGCAATTTTACCGCTTAAAGGTAAAATTCTTAACGTAGAAAAAGCACGCTTTGATAAAATGTTATCTTCTGCAGAAGTAGGCACATTAATTAAAGCATTAGGCTGTGGTATTGGTCGCGAAGAGTTTGATATCGAGAAGTTACGTTATCACTCAATCATCATCATGACCGATGCCGACGTCGATGGTGCGCACATTCGTACGTTATTATTGACCTTCTTCTTCCGTCAGATGCCTGAAATGATTGAACGCGGACATATCTATATTGCACAGCCTCCTTTGTATAAAATCAAACGAGGTAAGCAAGAGCAATATCTAAAAGATGAAGATGCGTTATCTGAATACTTAACACACATAGCGTTGGATAAATCTTCATTGCATCCAAACGCTGATGCACCAGCGATTACAGACCAAGCTTTTGAAGTACTTGTAACTAAGTATCACGAAACACAAGAAGTGATCGATCGCTCTTCTAATATCTATCCATCATTATTATTAGAAGCTATGTTAGAGCTGCCTCGTATTACAGAAGCAGAATTGAAAGATGATGCTTTTGCTAACGATTGGTGTGAGAAGTTCCAGGCGTTACTTCCAGATAGTGGCCGAACAGGTAGTCACTACAAAGTAGAAGTTGAAAAAGATAGCGAGCGTAATACCGCTAACTTTAACGTTGAAATCATGGAACACGGTATTCCTCATAACTACGTATTCAATCATGAGTTCTTCATGGGTACAGGTTATGGAAAAATTGCCGATATGGGCGCAGAGTTACAAGCTGTTTTAGAGGAAGGTGCTTATCTTCAACGTGGCGAACGTGTATTGCCGATTGAAAATTTCAAAGCGACATTAGCTTGGTTGTTGAATGAGGCTCGTAAAGGCCATTACATCCAGCGCTATAAAGGGCTAGGTGAGATGAACCCTGAACAGCTTTGGGAAACCACTATGGACCCTGAAAGCCGTCGCATGTTGCAAGTAACAATTGATGATGCGGTTGCCGCGGATCAAATCTTCACAACTCTAATGGGTGATGAAGTTGAGCCACGTCGTGCATTTATTGAAAGTAATGCATTACGAGTTGCTAACCTAGATTTCTAACTTAGACTTCTAAATTAGTGCCATTAAAAAAGCCCCAGAAGCGCAAGCTTCTGGGGCTTTTTATTATCTAACGTTTAACTATTATGAATAGACTATCTTTTATAAATAGATTGGCTTTTATAAATAGACTGGCTTTGATGAAAAGGACTTTAAGTTAAGCGTTAAGCAATCTACGAGTAAAATGAGCAAGGTCTGTATAAACTGGAGCTTGTTTGATTTCAGCTTCAACTTCTTCTGTTAGCATTTTTAAAAGAGTTTTTTCGCCCTTCCCTGTCATTACTAATGCAGGTTTACAGCCCTTTGATAATCCCGCTTGTAAATCGCGTAAAGAATCTCCAATAAACCAAGCTCCGTCAGCGCTGACGCCGAGCTCTTTCTCTATTTGATCAACTAGGCCAGGTAACGGCTTACGGCAATCACAGTCATCGTCAGGGCCGTGTGGGCAGTATTTGATTGTAGCTATTTCACCCCCCGCTTCTTCAACTAACGCATTCATTCTGCCATGCATAGCTTCAAGGTCATCAATAGAAAAATAACCACGTGCTAAACCACTTTGATTAGTCGCAACGGCAATGGTGTAACCCGCTTTGGATAAATCAGCAATCGCTTCACAGCTACCTTCAATAGGAATCCACTCTTCTAAACTTTTTACGTAGTCGTCAGAGTCTTGGTTGATAACGCCGTCACGATCTAAAATTATTAATTTGTTCATGATTTTTATTTCTATAATTTGTTTTGATTTTTCATAATAAAAAAACAGATTAAAATTTAATAAAGAAAAAATAATCTGTAATTTTTTTAAATATATTCTTGAGGTTATAGTGTAATAATAAAAAGCCCCCAGCAGATTAACTGATGGAGGCTTAATAAGATTTATATATAATTTATAAAAAATAAATTAAATATAATAATTACAATTTAAGTTAGCTTTGCTGCAACAAAGAAATATCGGCAATCGCAATAAACAAACCTTGTAGCTGTTTTAATAATGCTAAGCGATTATTTTTAACGGCTTCGTCGTCGGCCATTACCATAACGTTATCGAAGAAAGCATCAACAGCTTCACGTAAATCAGCAAGTGACGCTAAGGCTTCTTTATATTTAGCATCGGCCAATAATGGTTGAACTTCGGTTTGTTTAGCCGCAACTTGTTGTGCTAAAACTTTTTCAGCATCTTCGCTTAGTAGTGAGGCATTGATTTCTGCTGATACAGACTCGCCACCGTTCTTTGCAAGAATATTTGAAACACGTTTGTTAGCAGCAGCTAATGCTTGTGCTTCATCCATGCTGGAGAAAAGGTTAACAGCTTGTACGCGATCATTAATATCGAGTGCGTTAGTAACACCTAATGCGCGAACAGCTTGGAACACTTCGGTTGCAATCCCTTGGTCTTTATACCAAGCACTGAAGCGATCAAGCATGTATTCTATTAAAGTCGCTTTAGTTTCTGCTTTAGGTTCAGTTTCCCAAGTGGATTCAATTCCCCAATCGATTAATTGACCTAAATCGATATTGATATTTTTTTCTACCAATATACGCAATACGCCTAAAGAAGCACGACGAAGAGCAAAAGGATCTTTAGAACCTGTTGGGATCTGACCTAGGCCAAATAAACCCACTAGACTATCGATACGATCGGCTAATGCAATACAAATACCTGCTTGAGTTGCTGGTAATTCATCACCTGCAAAAGAAGGCATATACTGTTCTTGCATTGCTGCGCACACATCTGCGTGTTCGCCATCGCCTTGTGCGTAGTATGTTCCTGCAATACCTTGAAGATCGGTAAATTCATAAACCATATCGGTTAATAAATCCGTTTTACAAAGTTTTGCTGCACGTTGTGCTAATGCAGTATCAGCATTAATTGCAGTAGCAATTTTTCCGGCCAATATTTCAAGTCGATCTGTCTTAGCTTTAAGCGTACCGAGTTTATTAACCCAAACAACGGTATCTAATTTTTCGTAGCGGCTTTCTAACGTATTTTTGCGATCGGTATCCCAGAAGAAAGCAGCATCAGCTAAACGTGGACGAATAACTTTTTCGTTACCTTCAATAACTTGTTTTGGATCTTTTGATTCAATATTAGTTAACGTAATGAAAATAGGTTTTAACTGACCATTAGCATCTTCAACGTGAAAATATTTTTGATGCTCTTTCATTGAAGAAATTAGTGCTTCACTTGGAACACGTAAAAAGTCTTCATCGAAGTTGCCTGCAAGTGCAGTTGGCCATTCGTTCAAGCCAGTTACTTCGTCTAATAAATCTTCGTCAATGATGGCTATGCCGCCAACTTCTTCGCCTTTTGCTTTTACTTGCGCGCGAATTAATTCTTTACGTTCGTTGTAATCAACAATTACAAATGCGTCACGCAATGCTTGTTTGTAATCTGCAGCAGAAGAAATGGTAATTTCTTTATTCGCATGGAAGCGATGTCCACGTGAAGTGTTACCAGCACTTAGGCCTAATACTTCACCATTAACAATTTCGTTACCGAACAGCATAATTAGCCACTGCACTGGACGAACGAATTCAGTACGACTAGAACCCCAACGCATACGTTTAGCGATTGGCATTTTTTCTAAAGATGTTTGAATAATTCCAGCTAATAATTCAGACGTTGCTTGGCCAGCAATACGACGTGATATTTTTAGTTTACCGTTCTCTTCACTTAAATCTTCAACGCTTGCGCCGGATTTTTTTGCAAAACCTAGCGCTGCTTTTGTTGGGTTGCCATCGGCGTCAAAAGCAATATTAGCCGGTGGACCAAAGATAACTTCGTCGCGGTCTTGTTGTTTTTCAGCTAGGTTTGTAACTTTAACTGCAAGACGGCGAGGCGCTGCATAAGAAATGACTTCAATGTCGTCGCTAAGGTCGGCTTCTTTCAAGCCCGCTTCGATACCTTGAGTGAACGCATCAGATAATTTTTTAAGCTGTGTTGGTGGTAATTCTTCAGTACCTAGCTCTACAAGAAAGTCTCTAGTATTCGTGGTCATTATTTTTTCTCCCCTGCTTTAGCATTTTTAGCGGCTTCTTTTGCTGCTTTTTTGGCAGCCTTATCTGCGGCTTCTTTTTCAGAAGCTGCGGCAAGAGCAAGAACCTCTTTACGAAGATCTTCAGGCGCTAATGGGAATTCAAGAACGCGACGAGATTGGAAATAGGCTTCCGCAACACTGCGCGCTAATGTACGAACACGCAGGATATAACCCTGGCGTTCAGTAACAGAAATCGCATGACGAGCATCTAGCATATTAAATGCGTGAGACGCTTTTAATACTTTTTCATAGGCAGGTAGAGCAAGACCTGCTTCGATTAAGCGAGCACAATCTTTTTCATGTTGATCAAACGCTTGGAATAAGAAGTCAACATCAGCGTGTTCAAAGTTGTAAGTCGACATCTCGACTTCATTTTGATGGAATACATCACCATAAGTAACAGCTTTACCATCAGGACCATAAGTCCAAACTAGGTCATAAATAGAATCAACGTTTTGCAGATACATAGCAATCCGTTCGAGGCCGTATGTGATTTCACCGGTAACTGGGTAGCATTCTAAGCCACCAACTTGCTGGAAGTAGGTGAATTGAGTTACTTCCATACCGTTTAACCAAACTTCCCAACCAAGGCCCCAGGCGCCAAGTGTTGGTGATTCCCAGTTATCTTCCACGAAGAGAACGTCGTGAACTAGGGTATCAATACCCATTACTTTTAGAGATTCTAAGTATTTTTCTTGAATATCTAATGGTGAAGGCTTCATGACAACTTGAAATTGATAGTAATGCTGTAAGCGGTTAGGGTTTTCACCATAACGGCCATCAGTCGGTCGGCGACACGGCTGAACGTAAGCGGCATTCCAAGACTCTGGGCCAATGGCGCGCAAGAAAGTCGACGTGTGGAAGGTGCCCGCCCCTACTTCTAAATCAATAGGTTGACTAATAATACAGCCCTGTTCGGACCAGAATTCTTGCAAGGCGGCAATTAGGCCCTGAAAGGTTTTAACATTGTGGCGGCTTTGTTCAGACACTGCTCGACCTTCTTATTCAATTTTTGGAAATACGAAATGCTAGGATTATAGCAGTGCTGAGCGCCACAGGCACTAGGTCAAATAAGAAAGTTTTTAGGGGATAAAGAGTGTCGCTATTGCGCCTGCCTCTATATTGTCGATGGTGAACTCACCTTGCTTGCCGCTGCCTTTGTGAGTTTTGCAAATCATGTCAACAAAAGACAGCCCGAGCCCAGTACCTTCGGCTTTTGTCGTATCGGTTAAACCGTCAATAATATCTTTATCAAAGCCAGGTCCATCATCCTGAACTATGATTTTTAGGCTTTGATTTTCGCCTTCTTGGCATCGCAGTTCAATTTTCGTCGCGCCGGCTTGAGCGCTATTAGCAATTAGGGTGCTAAGGGCGAGTTGAATTAGCTGTTCGTTGTAATAACCTTGGGCTTCAGTATCAATGTTGTTATGAATTTCTAAATCTGGGAATTGTAATGAACAAGTTTCAATTGCGTCGTTGGCAGTATCTTTTGGCCATGCCTCACCCATAGCGAAATGTTCATTATGTTCTAAGCGAAATAGACTGACGAGGCGCAACGTATCATCTTTTACTTTATTGGTATGACGTATCATTGGAGCTAACTGCTGCCGGTATTCAGTAGGCAATTCAGTAATGAGGGAATCTTGCTGAGCTATTAATGCTTGTAGTTGGTTTTTTAAATCATGCACATAAGCGGCAGCTAGTAATTCAAATTTAGAGTCTACTTTCATTGTGTTGCCCTGCATAATCTATCAAAGGTTTTACGTAAGCGAGCATACCGAGGGAAGCGGTCATCCGTTTTACCAATTTCACCTATTCTGACGAGTAACACTCTAGTATCTTTCAATATTTCTTTATCAGGGCTATCTCTCTCCATAAGCGAAACTTTGGCTTGTATCGAGTTTAATAGAACACTTATCCCCGCTTGCTCATAGCTAGTTGCTTGATCAAAAGCAATAACCGCTTCTTCTAATTCACCCCGCTCATAGTGGTTAACCCCTTCATCATTTAGGCTAGTACTATGGCGTTTAAGTGCTTCGCCATTTAGATCATGATCGAGTCGACTTAACTTACTTCGTTGTTGATCAGACAGCTGCAAGTCTTTTAATTCTGCAATTAAAGCCTGAGCTTTTACCGTTTGATCACTATCGATAAAAGCTTCGGTCATCTGAAGTTTGTATTCTGTTTTTGGATTACTCAGTTTAGATAGTTTTTCTTCTGCCTCGTTCGCACAGCGTTGGGATTCTGATTGATTTTCCATGTTGTGGTGAGTTTGACTTTCAAGGATGGCAGCTTCAAATAATGAATTCTCATCATCTCCATAATCTTGCTTAATTTCATCAAGCGCGCGGAATGCTTCATTCGCTTTATTTTTGGTTTGTCGATCTTTAGGGTTTTTTAATAAGGCTTGAGCGGAGCGTGCAAACTGTAAATAATTTTTAACCGATTTATGGCAAGAATAACGACCTAAGCGAACCGCATATTTAAACGCAGGCTCGGCGACTTCAAGGTCATTATTTTCAAATGCTACCCGACCAAGCTCCATTTGGCGTAATACGGCTTTTGGCGATATTTTAATTGCTTTTTCTAATGCCGCTTGGGCCTCGATAGGTTTTCCTTGGCTCAATAAAATACGGGCGATCCAGTCATAGCATTGAACATATAAAGGATGATCCACCAATGTTCGCTTCAGCAGTGCTAATGCACTGTTTGGATCTCCAAGCTTATAGATACAAATTGCTTGTCCAAGCTTTGCCCATGATACAGAGCGTTCGTTGAGTAATTGCGAATATACTTTTAACCCTTGTTCGAATTTTTTTTGCCTCATTAACAGCTGGCCTAACATTCGAGAGGCAGGCAAACGTAACCTAGGCGTCTTATTTAAAACGTTTAAACACAGCTTTGTTGCTAGTGGGTAATCTTCATCATCAATGGCTTCGTTTGCGGCTCGCAGTTCTTCTTTAATAGTAATGATACGTATCAAGCGTTCTTTCAGCATATTCAACGTATAGGGCTTAGTAATATAACCATCTGGGTCATACTCTAGAGCCCCCATCACCATATCGACGGCATTTTCACCGGTAATAACAATAAACAGAGAGGTTGCGCGTAAGCGTTGGGTAAAGCGGGCTTCTTCGAGAACTTGCTGGCCATCTTTTAAGCGACCTAGATTGTAATCAGAGAGAACAATGTCGTATTCATTTTCATGAATACGCTGCATGGCTTCGATACCATCTGTGGCGACATCTATATTGTCTCCCCCAAGTATGGTGGCCATTTTTTTTAGTGAGCTGCGGGCTTCAACAAGATCGTCGACGATTAAAATTCGTCTTCCTGCCAAAGCTTTTTCCAAATTAATCATAAAGAGAATCACGCGTCCTATGCTAGCAAACAGACGGATAAACCATCTCGAAGGGCTATATAGTGTTAAGTCTAGCAAAGCTTTTAAACTTCGCTGACCTAATTGCGTGATATAAAACGGTGTAGGCTTGAGTGATTAATTACGCCAGAAAGCAGGGCTGATTAGAACAAGAAATGTGAAAATCTCTAGGCGTCCTAACAACATAGTAATGGATAGTATCCATTTTGCGACATCACTAATATCACCATAATGAGCTGCCACCTCTCCAAGACCTGGACCAAGGTTATTTAAACATGCACCAACGGCCGAGAATGCAGTCACGTGATCAAGGCCTGTGGCTAATAGGGCAACCATCATCACCATGTAAGTGAGAATGTAGACTGAGAAGAAACCCCAAACGGACTCTAAAACGCGATCATTTACCGAACGTTTATTAATTTTCACAGGAATAATGGCGTTAGGGTGAATCAAACGACGAATTTCTCGAATTCCTTGTTTGTAGATAAGCAATATACGAATCACCTTCATGCCGCCACCCGTAGAACCTGCACAGCCGCCAATAAAGGCCATCATAAATAATAAAACAGGCAAGAAAACAGGCCAATTAGCAAAACCTGAAGTCCCAAAACCTGTGGTCGTCGCAACAGAGATCAGCTGAAAAAGTCCGTGGCGAAATGATTCTGATAACGTATAAGTATCAGTTAACCACAAAGCAGATACGGTCAGTAGGGCGCCGCCTAATAAAACATATATCAGGAATTTAAATTCTGAATCTAAGAAATAATGGATGATTGATTTGTTCTTCCAAGCGTAAAAGTGCAAACCAAAGTTCAAAACAGAAATCAGCATAAAGATCATTGCAATAGCTTCAATTGTCGGGCTATTGAAATAACCTAATGAGGCGTCGTGAGTAGAGAATCCACCAATAGCGACGGTAGCAAAACTATGACCGATCGCATCAAATGCCGACATACCTGCAAACCAATAGGCGGCTGCGCAAGCAATGGTAAGTGACAAATAAATATACCAAAGTGCTTTGGCCGTTTCAGTAATACGTGGGGTAAGTTTTGAATCTTTAACTGGGCCTGGTGCTTCTGCACGGAATAGCTGCATACCACCAATACCAAGCATCGGTAATACGGCAACCGCTAAAACAATAATCCCCATACCACCAAGCCATTGTAACTGTTGACGATACCAAAGAATCGATTTTGGCAGATCTCCAAGGCCTGTAATTACAGTAGCCCCGGTTGTTGTCCAACCGGAAAGTGATTCGAAGAAAGCATCTGTATAGGAAAGCGCTGCTTGCTCTGCTAGGTATAAAGGAACGCTACCTGAGAATGCGAGCACCAGCCAGAATAAAACGGTAATAACGAAGCCGTCGCGGGTTTTTAGCTCTTGTTTATGATTACGCACGGGTAACCACACTAATAAACCAATACCGAAAGTAATTAATAGCGCATATAAGAAAGCGTCAAGTGTGCCATCTTGGTAAATCACAGAAACCAGCATTGGTGGTACTAGAGTGAAGCTGAATATCATCATCAGCAAACCCAGTACCCGAG